>CALUVK010000046.1 GCA_944324205.1 Candidatus Gastranaerophilales bacterium
GGTTAGGAGATTCGAACTCCTGACCCCCTGCGTGCAAAGCAGGTGCTCTACCAGCTGAGCTAAACCCCCATATTCTTCTGTCAATTCGTAACCTAATCCGTAAATACTATTTATTTTTATTTACCCCTCGGCTACATTTTCTATTCTACATGATGATTTTTTTTTGTAAAGGGGGGGGGAAAAAACTGATTATAATTTTTTAACAATCTCTTCCAGACATATTTTTACATGCGCATAATTCAACCCGCCCTGCATATATGCAACATAAGGTTCTCTCATAGGCCCGTCTGCGGAAAGTTCGATTGTGGAACCTTCAATAAATGTTCCGCCTGCCATAATTACTTTATCTTCATAGCCCGGAATGTATTCAGGAATCGGGGTTACATAGCCGTTAACAGGCGATAAGGATTGAATTGTTCTGCAAAACTGTTCAAGATGTTCGGGTTTGTCGAAAATAATATTTTGGATAATATCCGTTCGTTTTTCATCATACCTTGGAGCAGAGTTAAACCCGATATCTTCAAAGACTTTTGCGGCAAGAATTGCCCCTTTAACTGCTTCTGAAACTATTGACGGCGCCATAAAAAGCCCCTGAAAGATTAATCTGTGCTGATTAAACATAGCACCTCCTTCGGAGCCTATTCCCGGCGCTGTAAGACGGTTGGCCGAACGCTCTACAAGAAGTTCTTTTCCCGCAATATAACCTCCGGCTTCTACTATTCCTCCTCCCGGGTTTTTGATTAGAGAGCCTGCTATTAAGTCTGCTCCGGCTTCAAGCGGTTCTTTTGTACAGGTGAATTCTCCGTAACAATTATCTACAAAACATATGCAATTAGGATTTTTAGATTTTACAATCTTACAGATTTTTTCAATAGTTTCGATTGATAGCGATTTTCTTGTCGAATATCCTTTAGAGCGCTGGATTAGAACCATTGTCACGGTTTTATCAACCATTTTTTCCAATTTTTCAAAATCTATTTCCATCCCGTTTTTGAGCGGAACTTCATCGTATAAAACTCCGTTTCCGATGAGTGATGCACGTTTGGTTTCCTCATCTCCTGCAGTACCTATTACTTCCTGCATGGTATCATACGGCTCACCAGCTGCAGATAAGAGTTTATCCCCATACTTTAAATTTCCAAATAAAGCACAGGCAAGAGTATGCGTGCCTGATGCAAAATGAATTCTGACTAATGCTTTTTCTGCACAGAAAACCTGCGCAAAAACTTTGTCTAAAACTTCGCGCCCCAAATCATCATGGCCGTAGCCTGATACCGTGTAAAAATGTTCCGGAGCAACTTTGTTATCATAAAATGCTTTCAGGACTTTTCTCTGGTTAAAGTCTCTAATTTCATTTACCCCTTCAAACTGTTTTTCTAAGAATTTTTCGGCTTGCTTAAAATTATATTCCATAATACAAAAATAATATAGCACTCAATATTATTCGTCAATCACATACTGTTTTACTAAAATAACTTGCAACACTTTCATACATCTGAGCAGCAATTTTATAGTATAATTTACGCATGGATAATCTTGAGCAAATAAAAAAAGCAGTAGAGATTGAGGTTAAATATAAGTATATTAATATCAATGGAAAAACACGGAATTTTTCATCGTTTATTTGTTCAGAGCTCCGTCGTGAAATTAAAAATTCTAAAAATCCAAAGTGGAAAGTTTTGCTAGAACATTTTGAGCGATATCCAATGGATACACTTCCTCAAAGAAAAAAATCTTTAGAAAGGCTTGTAAGTGTGATAAAAGCTGACACAACGCCTATGAAAACAGAAAAAACACTTACTCTAAAATCAGATATAATGTATTTAAAAGGTATTGGGCCTAAAATAGCATATATCTTAAATAAATTAGGAATCTATACGGTATCAGATTTATTATATTATTTTCCGCGTAAACATGTAGATTATTCTTCAAGAACTAAGATTAAGGATCTGAAAGAAGGTGAAACTACTACTATTTTTGGCAGAATAAAATCTGTTGAAGCTTTTACTACAAAGAATAATTTAGGGGTTGTAAAAGTTAAAATAGTTGATGGAACCGGAAATATATATTTGAACTTTTTTTCTTCAAAAACAAATAAATATACTCTTGAAAGAACGAAAACACAATTCCCTAAAGACGCAGGAATAATGGTTTCTGGTCTTGTAAAATTCAACAGCTATGATGGAAGACTGACCCTTGATAAGCCGATTTATTCAATAATGGATGACGATATTCTAAATCCTGCAAATGTTAACCTTGCTCGTATAGTTCCTATATATCCACTTTGTGAAAATTTAAATATAAAAACTTTAAGACGAGCTGTGTATAATGCACTAGAGCTTTTTAAAAATGATATTGATACAATTTTGCCCGAGTATATTATTGAAAAATATCATCTTATGCAAAAACAAGATGCTGTTTATAACATGCATTTTCCTTACGATAACGAAAGTTTGCAAATGGCTCGTTATTCGCTTGTTTTTGAAGAATTCTTTCTAATACAGCTCAAGCTTGCTCTTATAAGAGAAGAAAACAATAAACATCTACAAGCAATACCTCTTGAAATAAAAAAAGATGGGCTTGTAATGAAATTTATACAAAATCTTCCTTTTGAACTTACATCAGCCCAGAAGCGTGCTATTAATGAAATATTAAATGACCTACATTCCACAAAACCTATGCAGCGGCTTTTGCAAGGGGACGTTGGCAGTGGAAAAACGGTAGTTGCAACTGTAATGCTTCTTGCGGCTATAGAAAATGGTTATCAAGCAGCTATTATGGCTCCCACTGAGATTTTGGCGCAGCAGCATTATAACAATCTGATTAATTGGCTTACGCCAATGGGTCTGAAGGTTGAACTTTTAATCGGAAGCATAGGAAAAAAACAACGCCGGGAATCAGAAACTAATTTGAGAAATGGTCAAGCACATATTGCAGTTGGAACACATGCACTTATTCAGGATGGCGTTGATTTTGTTAATCTGGGGGCTGTAGTTATTGATGAACAACATAGATTCGGCGTAAAACAAAGACTGGCATTAAGAAAAAAATCTCAAAACCCTCAGATTTTAACTATGACAGCGACGCCGATTCCAAGAACACTTGCAATAACTTTGAATGGTGATTTAGACTTAACAATAATTGATGAGCTTCCAAAGGGCAGGAAGCCGATTATTACAACACTGACAAATTCAAGGAAACAAATTGCGGATTTAATCCGGCATGAAGTTTTAGCAGGACGTCAGGCATACATTGTTTATCCTCTAATTGAAGAGAGTGAAACTTTATCCGCAAAAGCTGCAACTATTGAAAGAGAAAAGTGGCAGAATGAAATTTTTCCGGAGTTTAAAATCGGTCTTTTGCACGGTAAATTAAAAAATGATGAAAAAGATGAAGTTATGGAAAAATTTAAAAATAAAGAATATGATATTCTTGTTTCTACAACGGTAGTAGAGGTCGGCGTTGATGTTCCTAATGCAACGGTTATAGTTATAGAAAATGCTGAAAGGTTTGGGTTATCTCAGCTTCATCAGCTTCGCGGACGTGTCGGGCGAAGTGATATGCAATCTTATTGCGTTTTATCTTCTTCTGCAAAATCGCAAGAAACCCGGTCCAGATTAGAGATTATGACTCAAACTAATGATGGGTTTGTAATCGCTGAAAAAGATTTACAAATAAGAGGTCCTGGAGAATTTTTAGGAACACGGCAGAGCGGACTGCCGGATATGATTATTGCGGATATTATAGGAGATGCAAAAGTACTTGAGCAAGCTCGTGGAGAAGCAATTAACTTTGTAAAAACGTTTGAGATTAACGATTATCCACTTCTTAGAGATGCAAAAGGTTTGAACTTCGAGGGTGATATTTTTGGAGCATAAGCTATTTGTGCTAAAATTAGTGCAAAAGAGGTATTGAAATGGATTTTATTCAAAGTTTTATATCAGTTCATAGTGTACAAATTTCTGCAGGTATATTAATTTTGGCCTACATATTGATTGCAACAGAAAAGATTTCAAAAGTAACAATAGCACTTCTTGGAGCTTGTTTAACGATTATTTTGGGCTTGGTAAGTCAAACAAAAACAATAAATGGAGTATTAAATCCTCTGTATTTTGTTCAGTATATTGATTTTAATGTAATTTTTTTACTTATATCAATGATGATTATTGTAAATATAACTACAAAAAGTGGTATTTTTAATTATATCGCGAATGAGCTTTTAAAGAAAACAAAGGGGCATCCTCTTGCTATATTGGCTGTATTGGGTATTTTTACGGCTTTTGTGAGTGCCTTTTTAGATAATGTAACTACTGTAATTCTTATTATGCCGATTACATTTTCTATTGCAGAGAAACTTGACATTAACCCGATACCTTATTTACTAACAGAAGTTTTTGCTTCTAATATTGGCGGAACAGCAACGCTGATTGGAGACCCTCCTAATATTATAATTGGAAGCGCTGCGGGTTTTACATTTATGGATTTTGTTAACAATCTAACGTTAGTTGTTTGTATGATATTATTTGCAGTTATTTTGTTTATGATGCTTATATTTAGAAAACATCTAAAAACTTCTAACGATAGAATGAAAGAGGTTATGAATATTGATAACTCAAATACAATTACGGATAAAAGTTTACTTATTCGGTCTCTTATTATTCTTGTTTTTGTTATTACAGGTTTTGTAACGCATGATATTACTCACATAGAAACTAGTGTTTCTGCCATGATAGGAGCCAGTATATTGCTCTTGTTTGAAAAACCCGATAAAATTTTGGGTGATATAGAGTGGAATACAATATTCTTTTTTGTTGGATTATTTATCATAATTGGTGGTGTAGAAGCTTCCGGCGGGATAAAACTTATGGCAGAGTGGATTATAAAAGTTACTAACGGCTCTCAAGAAGCGGCTTCAATGCTTATACTATGGGCTTCTGGTATTATTTCTGGTGTCATAGACAATATTCCATATACAGCTACAATGGCTCCAATGTTAGTAGAAATTCAAAAAAGTATGGGGGGTGAATATACAACACCTCTCTGGTGGTGCTTATCATTGGGTGCTTGTTTAGGTGGAAATATGACTATGATAGGTGCTGCTGCAAATGTTATTGTTTCAGAAACGGCTGCAAGACATAAACACCCGATGTATTTCATAAAATTTATGAAATATGGTATTGTTGTTGTTCTAATATCACTTTTTATAAGTTCTCTATATATAAAAGCAAAGTTCATTTAAAGCTTTACGCGTTTATATTTTATACTATATTGCGGAAGGATACCTTCATCTGTAAAATATTTACGCTGGAGTTTCTTATGTTCATATGTAATTATACTTTTACCGTTTTGTTTTGCAGGTTGTTTGTATATAGAAAAATGATTTTCGTAATATTTATGTTTGTCTGGAAGTTTATACCTTTTAAGAAATTTTTCATATAATCTAATGTCATATTTATACAGCATAAAATAAATGCAATAGCCTCTGTCGAGACTTTCTGTACATTTTAAATCAAAATCAACAAAATGGAACAAACCATCTTCGGCTATTAAAAAGTTATTTAAATGACAATCAAATAATTCACCAGAAACTTTGTTAGGATTTTCTTTATCACGGTAAGTTGAAAAAATATAGTTTAATAATTTATCTATGATAAGGAATTTTTCAACTTTCGATTTATATTTAATATAATCGCTAACAGTAATTCCTTTTATGTATTTTCTCTTAGAAATCTGTGGTACGTGCTGGATTTTATATTCACTTTTTACCATATCTTTTTCTTTAACATAGGATGAATTAATATAAATTCCACCGTCAGATTTATCTTCCGAAATAAAAGAGTGAGATATATAATAATACCTTTCAACGTATTTCCAGAGAAATTCACCATTTTTAACTCTTCCGATGTGTTCTTTATATAAAACAGAATCTTTATCAAGTTTAATAAACTCAAGAATGTTTCTGTTTAGTCCCTGTTGGATTATATAATCTTGTAAAAATTTATAATCAAGTTTTAAACAGTTTTTATGCAGAATAAAAATTAAACTGTTTGTTCTCAAACAAAACAAATTATCATCTGGAGCACTTTGCAATTGGCTGTATAACACCTGAATAGTATTTTTGTTTAAATTAAAACTTTCTCCTGAGAGTTCACGTTTTATATCGTAAAGTTTTAATTTAAGCCCTAAAACAGTTATAACAGTTCTTGCGCCATAATTTTTTTTACTAAAAATAAAATCAAATATTTTATTTAGCATCTGCACTCCTTTTTTATATTATATCTAATATAACATAAAAGATTAAGCATGCCTTGCAAATTCTTTAAATATATTTAGTATGTTATAGTATAGGCGTGCTGTTTTAAATGGAAGGTTCAATATCGTTTACTCTTTTTAGGTTATAAGAATGGCTGTAAAATCTTATTTTTATTGTAAAGAATTGTAAATCTTTTATATTATAAGTGTTACTGATTTTGAGAATGTGGCATTAATAAAGTATAATATCAATGGATATGATTGTATGTCAAAAAAGATGAAAGAGCCTAATGTTAACATTCGTGTACATTGCCTCAAATCCTGTTACCAAATTTGTTTTAAAGGGTTGGCAATCATGTTTTACTGCTTAGGTTTAATATTACAAGGAAGGAGGGTGAATGTTAACTATTAATACAAACCTTTCTTCTCTTATAGTTCAAACAAATCTGACAAATTCCACACTTGGGCTAAATCAGGCCATTGAACGTATGACTACAGGTTTTAAGATTAATGGTGCTAAAGATAATGCTGCTGGTTATTCTATATCGACAAATATGTCTACTAAAATTAGTGCTTATTTAGTCGCAGAAGATAATGCTTCAATGGGATTAGACATATTAGATACAGCTTCAAATTCTATTGCTCTCATAGATAACGGGCTTGCAAGACTTAGAGCTCTTGCGACACAAGCTGCAAATGGGACTTATGGTGAAACATCGTTAGATGCTATAAATAGTGAAGCAAATGCAATTATTGATGAAATTGAGCGAGAATTTAATTTAGCTGAATATAATGGTGTTAAGCTTTTTGTTCCAGAAGATAAAGAAGATACTCCTTCTGCCAATTTAGTAAATGATATTCAAACACGTGATACATCACAAATGACAGCTTTAGCTGATGTTAATGATACAACAATCATATCAAGCGGTACATATTCCATTTCAACTGCATCAGAATTAGCAAAGCTTTCAGATATGACAAATGCCGGGTATATACAAGGCGGAGAGTTTGTTCTAGCTGCAGATATTGACTTAAAAGCTTATTCCTCAGGTGAAGGTTGGTCTCCAATTGGTTTTTTGAATTACAATACAGGTATGGCAGCTTATTTTAACGGAACTTTTGATGGTAATGGTTATGTAATATCCAATTTGTATATAAATCGCCCTACTGAGATGTATCAAGGCTTGTTTGGAGTTTCTCAATCAGGTACGTTTAAAAATGTAGCATTAGAAAATGTTAATATAACAGGAGGTTCTGGCAGTGGTGCTTTATTGGGGACTGCTGACTGTAGTTCTAATTCGACTGTAAATATTACTAATACATATTCTAATGGTGTAATTGATGGTAGTGATGCCGCTGGAGGACTTGTTGGTGCAGTATTTGAAGGGAGTATTAATATAACTGATTCTTATACTAATGGTTCAATTTCAGGTAATAATTCTGTTGGCGGTTTTATAGGTGAAATGCGTGATGCTAGTACAATAATATCAGGGAGTTATATTTTAACTCAATCAACAGGAGTAAATGGTCTTTTCATAGGTAGTGATGATAATAATTCTTCTAATTTTACTATAACAGATTCTTATGTAAGTTCTTATTATGACAACAAAAATATTGATTATGTAGCAGGATATGGACAACAGACTTCAAGCAGCGGGGCAACAGGAGGAGTTAGTTCTTATAATGACGGGATACCTCCTTCGGCATCAGGATCTGCAGGAATTGTTATAAGCGGTGATAATATTGTAACTTTTCAGGTTGGGATACATTCAGATTCGGCCTCCCAAATAACTGCAGATTTATCGTTTGCTCTTGGTAATTTAAATACACTCCGCAATATTGGACATTCTAATGGTAATTATTTAGCGGAGATTGATAAAATGCTTGCAGCTGTTTCTACAAAACAAACGGAACTCGGCGCAGCTTCTAACAGGCTTGAAAGCGTATTGGAAGAAATTGCTATTCAATATGAAAATCTGGTGTCTTCACGTTCTACAATAAGAGATGCTGATATTGCAGAAGAGAGTTCGGATTATATCAAAATGCAAATTCTTCAACAGGCGTCAGCAACACTTCTCGCAACAGCCAATCAAACTCCGGCATTGGCATTACAGCTGCTCTAGAAATTTCTGTATGCAGTAAGGAGTCCTCCCGGAAGAGGAAGTATTTCGTATTGAAATTCATTATCATTATCTATTGCATCAATAAATGTTTGAACTTTTTCAGCATGGGATGTAATATTGTCAGCTGCAATAAAAGCTTTTGAGGTTAGATGGGGTTTTATAAGCTCAAAATATTTAACATACTCTCTTTTGTTTGCGTCAATAAATACAAAATCAAACTTTACATCATTTTCAAATCTTTCAATGATATCGCATGCAGAGCCCTGGATTGGGGTTATAATATCAAAAACTCCGCAGGTTTTGAAGTTTTCAATTGCAACGCTCTGCCTTTTTTCATAAAATTCAATTGTAGTAAGATGTCCGCCTGTTTCTTTCAACGCTTTTGCAATCCATAGTCCGGAATATCCGTTTGAAGTTCCAAGCTCCAAGGCATTTTGTGCATTCATCATTTTAATGAACATGTTTAACATAATTCCGGTTTCTCGCGGAATGTTCCAAAAATTTCTTTGTGTTTCTTCAAGCCCTTCCATTATTCTGGAAGTAACTTCATCCATTAATATTTTCATAAAATCACCTTAATCAAATAATTTAACTTTGTTTGTAATAATAATATCCTTTATAGGAACGTTCAGGGAATATGTTTTCAATAATTTTCCTTTTGATAAATCTATTATTGAATATTTATTATTTTTCAAATCAGTAACAATTGCAAACTCTGAATTCTCTATCCTGTGGAAACCGGAAGAAAAACCCTCTGTTCCTAATTCAATATAACCTTCAGCACAATCGAGTTTAGTATTAAATTTTTGTATTATATTGTTTTGAGCTCCTAAAATGTATAATGTATTTTCAAAAAGCAGCATTGCAATGGGTTTATTTACGGTTGTGAATTCGTTTATTAACCCGAGAGTTGTATAATCTATAACAGCAATACGACTCTTTGTACGGCTTGTTATAAAAAGTTTATCATTCTTAAACGCTAAAGCAGATACATTCGGAAACTTTCCGATATCTTTTAATTCGTATTGATTTTTTAATTCGATTGACCAAATTTCATTTTTAAGTTTATCAACATAAAAAAGCTTATCTTCTGCTAAAAGTAAATTTTCACAATAACCGTTAATTTTAATTTTCTGAACCAGAGACATTGTTTTAATATCAATTACAAATATTGTAGAAGCAGTCGGGGATGTTATATAAGCTTTTTGGTTTGCTTCATCTATCAATATCTCTTCCGGGTTTGAGGTTAGATTAATTTGTTTTATAAATCTTGAATCCGCAACTGATATAATATCAACAAAAGGCCTGTCATAAGTTGTTACAAGCAGAAACTTTCCGCTTTCAACTGCTTTAACATCAACAGGGATTGATTTTTGAGCTAAAGAATAACTCGGAGAAGCTTTTGCCGGCTCTACAACCTGAATATTTTTAGAATAATTTGTAGTAACAAATAAAATCTTGTTTTTAAGCTGTGATATAAGTGTCTGCGGAATATCCGGCTCTGTTTCGGTTAAAAAACTTTCGTAAGAATCTTCGTTTTCAACCCTTATCATATCTTCTCTTTTAGTATCAATTTTAAGATTACCTATAATTCCCTTAATATTTTCAGGAATAATTAAACCGCTCGGGACAAGCATATCCTGCGGGAGCAACCCTGTCCGCACCTGCAGCGGAGGATTAACCATGTGTAAGACGGTTCTGTGTCCTTCCCCGTCAGACAAAACTTTTAACAGCACAAAGTCGTTATTAAAAATTATAACATCAGGCTCCTGTTTTAAATCCTGATTTGCAGGATAAGACTCTTTTATCTTTAATTCCTTAATATCCGAAAATAATGAAGGATACAGAGGCAGATAAATCGTATTATCAGGAAAAATTATAACCCCGTCAAATCTAATATCAGCCTGCGGAACTTTTTCTAAGATGTAACTTTTTACCATATCAGGAATTTTAGCGGCAAATACATTTGTACAGCCGATAAAAAGGACTCCCAATACTATTAAAAACTTCCGCATTATCTCTCCCATTACTTCTTATATTTTACCATAAGAACAGTTATTTAAAAACACCTTTTAAACGTTCTTTAACAGAAGTTTCTTTTTGTTTCCTTCCTGATTGGATTTCGTATAGTTTTTGATAAAGAAGTTTTTCCTCGTTAGAGATATGTGTCGGAGTTTTTACTCCGATTACAACAACATGTTCGCCTCTTACAGAAGGCTTGGAGATGTTTGGAACTCCTGCCCCGCGGATTTTAACCACTTCTCCGTGCTGTATACCTGCAGGGATTGAAACTTCTCTGTCGCCATCAAGAGTTTTTATTG
>CALUVK010000047.1 GCA_944324205.1 Candidatus Gastranaerophilales bacterium
TAATAGCATGCAAACATTCTGGGGGCATGGGTTTTCATGATTTAAAACGCTATAAGCATGCAGGCATGGGAAGTTAGCATGTCTCAAAAAGGCAGACAGCAATAATTATAGCGCTTTACAAGCCTTGTAAGAAAACTTTACAATAGCCCATAAATGGGTTGTAAAAGCTTTCTCAGGCCATATAATAGAAATAGTTGAAGAAAACAAAATCACAAACAAATAAATTATTGGGAGGAATAAGTGTTTAAGAGTCGTGATATGGGGAGAGCTGTTGCTGTTAAAAGATGGACACCTACAGCATTAGATTGTTATAAACGTGGCTGTGTATGCGAAGGCTGCTTTTACAGTGACTTTTTTAGTGCTACAGCACAAAAATGCCAGATGAAAGCTGCTGTATTAGAACTAGTAAGAACAATTGGCGCACCAAACGTTGATTTACCGCAAATTATAGAATAGCCCCTTTAAAAATAACCTAAAATGTAGTACAATAGAAGGGTAATACATTAGGAGGTGTACATGCATATACACGTAAACGGTAAAAACATTGAAATCACTGACGCAATCAAAGCTTACGTCAAAGAGAAAATTGGCAGGGTTGCAAATCATTACGATCAGATTACAGGTATTGATGTAATTCTTTCTGTAATCAAAAATCCGGCAGCTACTGGCAAACACGTTGCAGAAGTTTCCTGCAAAATGAACACCGGTGTAGTACATTGCGAAGAATCCGCAGAATCAATGTATGCAAGTATTGATTTATTAGCAGACAAACTTGCAAGACAGGTTAAAAAGTTCAAAGACAAAGCTTTAACCTCCGGCGGTAAAGAAACAATCAGAAACACTGAAGTTAGAGATTTGGAAGAGACTGTTGAAAGTTAAGCAGTCATATTTTAGAAAATGATTAATGATAAAAAAGTTATAGTAATAATGCCTGCTTATAATGCAGAGAAAACTTTAGAAAAAACTTATAATGAGATTTATCAAAATTTCGTCGACGAGATTATCCTTGTCGACGATTTCTCTTCGGATGAAACAAAAGAAATTGCCAAACAACTTAATATAACAACAATTGTGCACGAAAAAAATAAAGGCTACGGTGCTAACCAGAAATCCTGCTACAGAGCTGCATTAAAAGCCGGGGCCGATATTGTTATTATGCTTCATCCGGATTATCAGTACACGCCGAAACTTATTCCTGCAATCGCTTCTATGATGGCATTTGATGAATATGATGCAGTAATAGCTTCCAGAATGCTCGGAAATTCTGCCTTAAAAGGAGGAATGCCTTTATACAAATTTATTTCAAACAGATTTCTGACAGAGTTTGAAAATCTGGTTACCGGTGAAAAACTGTCCGAGTATCATACAGGTTTTAGAGGTTTCACAAGAAAAATTCTGGAGAATTTACCGTTGGAAGATTGCAGCGACGATTTTATTTTTGATAATCAAATGCTTGCACTTATTCTCTATAATGGTTATAAAATCGGCGAGATTTCCTGCCCGACCAAGTATTTTGCAGAAGCTTCTTCAATAAATTTTGTCCGCTCCTGCAAATACGGACTTGAGGTTTTGCTTGTAAGCCTGCAATACAGATTAGCTAAAATGGGATTAGGTATTAAATTATTCTCTAAGAGCGGAAGAAATTTAGATACAGAAAAAGAAATTGAATATTATTACAAAAGGACAGTATGAAAATAGTTTTAGCATCATCAAATGAACATAAAGTAAAAGAGATTAATGAAATAAGCTTAGGCGAAGGGATTGAATTTATCCTGCCTCCTTCGGGTTTTGATCCTGTAGAAAACGGCAAAACTTTTGAAGAAAACTCACTTATAAAAGCCCGTGAGGCATGGAAACTATCTAAAACCTGGACACTTGCGGATGATTCTGGTTTATGCATAGACGCACTCGGCGGAAAACCGGGAATTTATTCGGCGAGGTACGCAGAAACGCCGCAAAAACGTATTGAGCGTGTTTTAAAAGAAATGGACGGGGTTGAAAACAGAAAAGCCCATTTCGCTTGCTGTATGACTTTAATTAATCCTGAAGGAAAAGTAGAGATGGCTTACACAGGAATATGCGAGGGTTCAATCGGTTTTGAGCCGCGTGGGAACAACGGCTTTGGCTATGACCCGATATTTCTTGTAGAAAATTCAGAAAAAACAATGGCAGAATTGAGCGATAGTGAAAAAAATCACGTTTCACACAGATTTAGAGCCTTAAGACAGATTCTAAAATACGTTCAAACAATTAATACGGATTTAAAAAGAGCTTAAAAACCTATAAAGATTTTGCATAAGCACAAGCAATTGCAAGGGCAATTGCTTCATCACTTGTATTTGTTTGAGGAGTCTTCTTTGTTGGTATCTCTTCCGGAAAGTATTTGTTAATAATTTTTTGCATAACTAAAGAATTTAAAGCCATTGCAAAAATCATCACGGACAGAAATACAAAAACTGTCCCCATCCCAATTATCATTACAAATAAACCTTCTTTAACTAATTCAATATCCATCCCGGCTCCTTTTTCTTTTTTTATATTTTGATTTTACTACAAATATAAATAATATTTTATTTCCCCCCAAATAAAGCATGATTACTATACATGTAACCCTTGAAAAATAAACTTTATTTAGTACAATTTTTATAAGGTTATTATATAAGAAAGGGATTGGCATGCTTAAATTAAATTGCAGAAACACTGATAAGGCAATTATCGGCGAAGAAAACGGATTAAACTTAAGCGAAGAATTTGAAAACTACAAGGATAAAATTTCAAATATTATCAAAAGTTTAAACCAGCGTAAAGATAAACCCGGTCAATGGCTGCAATGGATGAATTTAGGTTACAATGAAGAAACTGTATGGTATGTCAAAGAATTTGCATCTATGGTAGAAGGCCGATTCGATAATATTCTCGTATTGGGTATCGGAGGTTCAGCACTAGGAGGAATCGCTGTAACAGAAGCTCTTTTAAAACCATATTGGAACATCTTAACGCCTGAACAAAGAGGCGGACTCCCCAGAATTTTCTTTTTAGATAATATTGACCCCGATACAATTAATGGCTTATTACAAGTTCTCGATTTAAAACGAACACTTGTGAATGTCATTACAAAATCCGGTTCTACAGCAGAGACAATGTCGCAATATATGATTATTAAAGACATTTTAGAAAAAGAACTCGGAGATGATTATAGAAAAAATATTGTAGCTACTACTGATAAAAAAATGGGTGTTTTGCGACAACTTGCAGATCAAGAAGGTTACAAAACATTTTTTGTACCTGATGATGTTGGTGGAAGATTTTCAGTTTTTTCAGCTGTAGGTTTAGTACCTTTTGCTCTCGTCGGTTTAGATATAGACCAAATTATGAATGGTATTAAAGATATGGATCTTGCTTTAAAAAACACGGATATCCATCAAAATATTGCAGCTCAAGCCGCTTTAATTCAGTATCTTATGGATACTAAAAAAGGTAAAAATCTTTCAGTAATGATGCCATATTCTAGTAGATTGAAATATGTTTCTGACTGGTATGTACAACTCTGGGCGGAATCTCTTGGAAAAGAATATAATTTAAACGGAGAAAAAGTTAACATAGGCCCAACACCTATTAAAGCTCTTGGTGCAACAGATCAGCATTCTCAAATTCAATTATATAATGAGGGGCCAAATAATAAAATTATTACATTTATTAGGGTTAAAAATTTTGATACGACACTTGAAATTCCAAGGATTTTTGAATATACCGGAATAGGATATTTGGGCGGTAAAACTATTAATGATCTGATTAATGCTGAAGCAGACTCTACACGTGTTGCACTTGCAGATTATTCACGTCCGACAATGACAATTACGCTTGAAAAAATTGATGAATATAATGTTGCCCAGCTTCTTTATATGCTTGAAATCCAAACAGCAATTGCCGGAGAACTATATAATATTGATACATTTAATCAACCCGGAGTAGAACAGGCTAAAAATTATACATATGCTCTTATGGGTAGAGCCGGTTATGAAGAGTCTGCCCATACTCTTCAAGAAAAAATGGCTTCTGTATAATATAAGATTTAATTTTTAGAATCCGATTTGTAAAATAAATATAATTATTTATCTTTACTGTATAATAATTAATACCGGAGGTTAAAGAAGAATATGCTAGTCGTAATGAATAGTCACGCAACGGAAAAAGACATTAAGCGTGTAGAATTGTTTATAGAATCAAAAGGTTTTGAAGCCCGTGTATCTCATGGTGAGGCCAGAACTGTTGTCCATGCAATCGGAGTTAAGCAGGTTGATTTAAGAGACTTTGAACTTTTACCTGGAGTTGATGAGGTTATAAAATTAACTACCAATTATAAACTTGCCGCGAGAGCTTGTCAGGGAAAAGATACTGTTATAGAAGTCAATGGAGTTAAGTTCGGCGACAAATACACCGGTTTAATTGCAGGACCTTGCACTATTGAATCATACGACCAAATGGACGAAACGGCTCAAGAACTTCAAGAATCTAATGTTAAAATCATAAGAGGTGGAGCTTTTAAACCAAGAACAAGCCCTTATGCATTTCAAGGCTTAGGTGAAGAAGGCTTAAAAATTATAAGAAGTGTTGCCGATAACCATGGAATGGCTGTAACATCTGAAATAATGGAAGGCTCACAACTTGAAATGTTTGAAAAATATGTAGATATTCTTCAAGTTGGAGCAAGAAATATGCAAAATTTCACCCTCCTCAAAGAACTCGGTAAAGCACATAAACCGGTAATATTAAAACGTGGCTTGTCTTCTACTTATGAAGAATGGCTTATGTCTGCAGAATATATTATGGCCGGAGGAAATAATCAGGTAATTCTTTGTGAACGCGGAATCAGAACTTTTGAAAAATATACAAGAAATACTCTTGATTTGACTGCAATACCTGTTATTAAAAAGTTAAGTCACCTGCCTATTATTATCGATCCTTCACATGCAACAGGGTTGAGAGATAAAGTTGAACCTATGTCAAGAGCAGCAGTGGCAGCCGGATGTGATGGTTTGATTATAGAAGTTCATCATGACCCTGATAGGGCTGTATGTGATGGTGCTCAGTCTCTTTATCCATGGCAGTACGATTTACTATACAAACAAATAAAGCAAATTGCACCAATTGTGGGTAAGGAAATTATTTAAAGTTTTGAAGAAAAATACAAATTTTCATTAATTCAATGTAAAAATTGTATAATTTTATGCAGCCTGTTTTTTCTTCGCTCTATGTTCTGTAATTTTTGCATTAAGCATTGGCAGCAAAAGTCCTAACGTAATAGCTGAATACGCTATCCCGGAAGCTTGGGCAAGATTTATTTTCCACATATTTTTCTTTGCAAAATTCTTACCTTTAGAAGCTATTTCATTATGAGTTTTAAGAGTCATATTATTAAGCCAATGTTTTAACCCCTTACCTTTTTTTGTATAATTAAATAAATTTTCGCCCTTTTTGTCTAAAAGATTTGCAACCCCTTTTGCTGCAAAACCGCCAAAGACAAGCCAATTTAGGAAACCTAAATAATCTCTGGTCATAGATTCTCTAAGTTCAGTTCCATTATCTGCCGCTAAAAATCGGCCAATAATGTTAAAACCATAAACTGTTTTTATTGCATTTCCACTCGTAATTGGCCCAGTAAATTCTAGTTTTTTAGCAAATTGCTTGAAATTTTTTACTCCCATTACAGAAAATACCATACCCGCCATTAAAGCCGAAGCACCTATTTTTTTAATAATAAGGGTTTTATCTTTTTTATTTTCAACTCTGTGTGCTGATGTAAAATCAACATCGCCTACAAATCCTTTTCTACCAGTTCTTTTCTCAGTAATTTTACGATTGATATATTGATTAGTAAGTCCTAAAACAGCTGAAGCAGCAATTGCACCAAATGCTTTTATTTTATTAACACGTTTGATTTTATTAATTATTTGTTCTGTGTTTTCTCTTCCTAGAACATCTTTTCCCATATCATATGTATCACGAAGAATATTTTCAAGTTTAGCAGAAAGTTTATTACCATTTATATTAATTTCAGTATCGCGTTCTGCTCCAAGTGCATTAGCAAGTCGTTTTTCCATTATTGAAAAAATATTTGCTTTGTCTTTATTACTTAGATTTTCTTCCTGAATAAGTTCCGTCATTGTATTGACAAAACCGGCTTCTGTTGTTAGTTGATTTTGAAAGTTATTATATTTGCTGTTTATCCAGTTTATGTTTTTCCATCTTTCTTCATCAATCCATTCAATTTTATCCCATTTAATTTCAGAAAATTTATTAACATTATTGCCGTCTCTACCGGAAAGATTATTAAAAACATTTTTGACATATTTTTTTGTATCACCTTGCCAGGCAGAATTCAATGTATCAAGTGAATCATTTGAATACCAGCTGTCAGGATTGATTTTTATTGTTTTTTGAACTCGTTTTGACGCAATACTTGATATGAATTTAGCAAAAATTCCTGCTGATAAACAATTTATAAAAGTCCCGCTAATTTCACGAAAAAATGTTTCTGCTCCGGCATATTCATTCCTTGCTTTTGTATCATAATATGCTCTTGGAAGAACCATTGCCCCGACATCCAATCCTACAGCATTTACCATCTCATTCATATCACAAGTTCTAAGAACTCTTGTAAACATTCCGTCTAATGGGCCTTGAAAACTTATATTATTATTTGTGCTATTTATTTTCATTCATAATCTCCATAAAAAAATCTCGTTTAAATTTTTTAAACGAGACTTTTGCAAAACTTTAATCAAAACTACACATCAAAATTTTCATCTAAGTCTCGACGATAAACCGGATGAAGAGGTGGAAGATGTGTTGTTTATGCAAAAATTTCTCATACGTTAAGTATACACTTATCTAAATCAGAATGTCAATAGCACATCTTGATTTACTTTTCTTAACATGATACCTTGAAACGTATGAACAGTTTTGAAACAGAAACACATTCTAAAGATTTAAATACAATATATCCGGATAAAATAACGGATATAGAAAATTTTGACTTTAGCATAAACAATAAAAGTTCAAGTAACTTTAAAGCAGAATTAAGACTTTTTAGAAAAAAAATAATGCGTTTTTTTAAACAAAGACAGAATAATTTTTTTAAAAATGTTTTATTAATAACACTTGGAGATCTTCCAATTGATTTTATTAAAGCATTCCAAAAACAATATCCGGATAAAATTATTAGCATACTAACAGCCATTGATGATACTGATGGTTTAGAAAATACATCTATACGTTTTGAATATTATCTTCAAAACAGAATAAATACGGCCGGATTATATAAATTCCCCCGAAATATTGATAATATAAATATTTATGGACTGTATTCTCCTGCTTTTTCAGGTTTCGATAGAACAAGATTGCAATATCTTGCACCATTTGTAAAAGCCGCAAGAATTTGTGCAAAAAAATTATCCCCTGATGTTATTCATGCTGATAATATACCATTTTTTTTAGGTGAAGAGTTTGAAAAAGTTTCCTATCCAATAAAGGTTGTTCAAATTATAAAGGATTTTTCCCAGTTTGAGACAAATAAAACCGAAGCTTTTTGGACTGCAATTAATCTGGTAGATAAAAAAGGGATGAAGCGAATTTGTCGAGATAAAATTATCAAAAAATGCATTGCATCGCTTTTTAATTTACACAATACAAGAAGGTTTTATCAATTAAGAGAATGTTTAGAATTCATTTATATGAATTATTTTAAATTTCGAAAATATATAGACAAATGCGAAGATATAGATGAAAATATTTTATTTAGTAGAATGAATGCGAGGGTTTTGCAACTTTTTCCACAAATGGCATATGAAGATGATATGTTTTGTAATGCTATGTATCATACTCTAAAAAAAACCAATTTTTGGGCTGTTATTTCAAAAACATATTACGATGAAATTTTTAATTTTCCAGAACTTTCAGGAAAATTGTATAATAGAATTTTGAATACTAAAAATAAAAGTTCATATGTATTGTACGGATGTGATGCAAGATTTCATAAAATATACCAGCAATTTAATTCGGAAAATTTCAGAGATTTGAGAGATAGAAATAAAAAATACCTTATAAAAGAATTTTCGCCGGAAAGAATAAAAGCGAAATTTTTAGATATTAAACTTTTTGAAGAAGAAAATTACACAATTCATGGTTATTTGGATTCTTTTTATAATGCACCACTTATTTTTATAGGCTCTACAAATGCTAATGATATCTTGGGAGAAGGTATTGATATAGATTTTAATGTTATATTTAAATTATTTGAACTTAATAAAAACCTGCTAGTAATTATTAATATACCAGATGGTCTTAAAAATGATTATATAAAAACCAGAATTAATTTTTTAGAAAAAAATTATTCATTAAACGGCCGTTGGATTTTTATAGATGGAAAAATTAATCTGGCTCAATTTTATTCAGCTTCTGACATGGCATTTTTTCCGCGCAGGATTAATCCAACAAAAATAGAACATTATCTTAGCATGAAGTACGGCTGCATTCCTGTTGTATCACGGACCGGAATTTATAATGATACAGTTGCTGATATATTTGATGATATAACATATGGATGTGGTTTTAAAACAAAAATTCCATTAACAAGGGATGAAGATGCAAACAAAGTTTATTGCGAAACAGTATTAAAAGCTTTGAATATATATTCTAAAAATCCAGCAAGCTGGAATTTGTTAATTAAAAATGCAATGAATTATGATTCTGGTTGGAAATTCAATATTATAGAACAATATAATTCAATGTATGATAAAAAATAAATTTATTAAGATTGTGTAATTTAATTAAATATAATAAAAATTACATTATATTAAATTATCTGAAAGAGGGATTTTTCTAAACCAGGTAATTTGGCGTTTAGCATAATTTCTGGTATGTTGTTTCAACTTATCTATAGCTTCTTCCAAACTGGCATGCCCATCAAGATAGGTTATAATTTCTTTATACCCTATAGTGTCTACAATATTTTTTATTCGTCCATGATTTTCTAAGAGTGTCAAAGTTTCTTGAATAATTCCGTTTTCTAACATGATATCAACGCGTTTATTGATTCTTTCATATAATTTTTCTCTTGAATCAATCTGCGGCATATACCACTTTACTTCATATTCAGGTTCCTTTTGAAGTTTCATTTCTGAAAGAGGTTGTTTTAGCGTTTTAATAACTTCTAACGCTCTTACAATTCTGCGTTTATTACTATCTTTGAGACGTTCATATGTTATCTTATCCAATGATTGAAGCTCATCAAGTAACTCATTCTTCTCTTTTTTTTCAAGTAATTCCCTTAATTCATAATTTGCTTCAGCTCTTGGCAGATTATAATCTTCAAGTAAAATCCTAAAATAGAGTCCTGTACCTCCCGCAATTATTGGAATTTTCCCTCTGGATAAAATATCACTTATGGCAGCCTTAGCATCATCATAAAAATTCCCAACTGTGTAATCAAATTCCGGTTCTACTATATCAATAAGATGATGCGGAATTCCTTCTCGTTCCTCAAGTGTTGGTTTTGCACAAGCTATATTAAATCCTTTATATACAAGTCTTGAATCTGCCGATACTATTTCACCATTAAGTTTTTTCGCAAATTCAACCGCCATTTTAGTTTTGCCGCTTGCTGTAGGGCCTATAACTGCTATAACTTTGGGTTTATTCATATTTACATTCTACCTTAAAATCATAAACTGTGTTATAATATTGGACATGTTAAAAAAGATATTTGCAACTATTCTTTTATCATTATCAATATCCGCATATGCAGCAGAAATTCCTGTAGATGCAAAACTTGATTACAATCAAGGAATAGATTTTTATAAGCTTGGCATGTATGAGAGAGCAATAGAATCTTTTCGTTCTGCAATAAGGGCGTATCCGGATTATATTGATGCATATTATAATCTGGCAACTGTTTTAGAATATCTGAAACAATATGCTGAGGCATTATCAATATACAAACAAGTTTATATAAGAAATCCAAATGATTATGAAGTTATTTATAAATTAGCCTTTTTAAGTGCAAAATTAGAAGATTATACAAAAGCTAGTGAATACTTGAATTTAATCCCACCTGCAAATTCATATTATCAACGAGGTCAAGAACTGGCTGAACAGATAAAAGTATCCACAACATTACCTCCTCAAAAAACAAACGCTCCATCTAAAATTGCAACTCAAACCGGAGTCTATGAAAACATCTTAAGCCCAACAGGAGTTACAACTGACAGTGAGGGGAATATTTATGTTGCTACTTTTTCGGATAATACTATCATAAAAATTACACCGGACGGCAAACGAAAAGTCTTTTTAAAAAGTAAAGAAATTAGCGGTCCAATAAGTCTTGCAAGTGATAGTATCGGAAATATTTATGTTTCAAACTATAATACAAATAATGTTTTAAAGGTTACTCCGCAGGGTATAGTAACTGTACTTGTATCTAACATCGATAAACCTTATGGGCTTCATGTTGATGGAAATATGCTTTTTATAACCTGTCAAGGATCTAATTCGATTTTGAGGCAGAAATTGTAGGAGGCGCTAATGAAGAAGTCTGAATTAAATCTTGATGTATTAAAAGACAGCTTAAAAACGCTTAAAGAGTGTTATAATGATTATTCTGCAGAAAAAACCGGAAAATAAAAGATTATATTAAA
>CALUVK010000048.1 GCA_944324205.1 Candidatus Gastranaerophilales bacterium
TATTAGCGGAAGACGAGACTCGAACTCGCGACAGTCTGCTTGGAAGGCAGATACTCTACCAACTGAGCTACTTCCGCTCATATTAACTTTTCAATTTTTCGGCTCAGTTGGTAGAGTATATATCTTAGATACGTTCGGCTACTCTGCAACTTTACCTATTTCGTACCATAACCCAATCGCCTCACTTTGGCAACTGAGCTACTTCCGCTCATATTAACTTTTCAATTTTTCGACTCAGTTGGTAGAGTATATATCTTAGATACGTTCGGCTACTCTGCAACTTTACCTATTTCGTACCATAACCCAACCGCCTCACTTTGGCAACTGAGCTACTTCCGCTCATATTAACTTTTCAATTTTTCGACTCAGGAAATCATTAAATCCAGACCCGATAAAACAATTCTATCTGCTAAAAATTATTTTTCAAGTCTTATTGAGGTAATGGTGTTTCAGCACCATCTAGAGCCGCTTCTGAAGCACCCTGAGATTCTGAAGTATCCTCCTCTGAAGGTGCTGTGTGAGCATAAAGTCTTAAACTCAACGTTGTTAATAAGATTTTTTTATCTTTTTCATAAGGTTTTACATCAATTTCATTAATTTTTATATAATACGGATATTGATACAAATCTTGTAAAAGTTTACCCAGATTTACATAATTAGATACCAATTCCATATTTACGTCACAAACAAAATATACGTCCTTGCCAGCCTGAACAAATTTATCAGAATTAGGATTATAAGTATAATCAATAGCTTTTATCTTTACAGAATTTGCATGAACCATCTCTATGACATCATTATAGAGCGTAAAGAATAAAGTATCATCACCCAAACCTGATTCTACTGGTGAAAATAATTTCTTTAAAGCCGAAACATTAGACTTATTAATCTGTTCGATTCTTGATTTTACAATACTCAGCTCTTTATTTTTACCATCCTTCTTTGATGTCAAATCTTGTATTTCAGTTTGTAAACCTTTTAATTCATCAACTTTTGGAACAATTGATTTATAAGCAAAAGCAATAAGTCCTGCTACCAAAACACAAAAAATAATTACACCATAATACTTTTTATATTTATCCATTTTTAATCAGTCCTTTTATTTTATATCTTCAATATCAGGCAAAGCGCCGCTATCTGCATTATTATCGTCTTTCTTCAAATCATTTTTTGAGACTTCCGGTTCATCAGATATTCTAAATTCGTAAAAATCTGCATTTAAAGAAGTCAAAATTGAATCAGTATCAAACTCCGCATTCTCGTCTAGAGTTTGAATTTTAGCACTAGAAGCCAAGCCTAGTTTTTGAAGCTTAATCTGAGAGTCCGGATTATAATCTTTTACACTTCTAAAGAAAGCGTAAACACTCTCTAAATTATCAGCTTGACCTTCTATAGTTGTTTTATCAGAAAGCTTAAGATGCGTAAGCCAGAGCTTTTTAGGTATTTCAGTACCAACTATTGTATAATAAGAATATATATTCTTATTATGCGTAAGTCCCATCTTAATTTCAAAACCTTCATCAAACATACTTGTTGATATAGCATTATTTTCTTTTAAGAATTTTTCGATATCTGCAATTTCTCGTTCTAATTTTTCTTTTTCATTATTCAAAATGCTAATATTAGTTGCTAGATATATATAACCCGCTATTGACGGTATCAAAACTACAAGAGCAACAATAATTAGAGCAACCAATAAGTTTTGATTGGACAGCACAATTGTCCTACCGGCCAAATGTAATTCCGGCGGCTGCTCTTGAAGATATATATCACCTAATGTTTTATTAAATAAGTTGAAGTTAACAGTTGTTAAAGCTTCAAAATCTTTATATAATGCCGTACCAATTATATCCAAAGAAATTGTTGCAGCAAGAGCTTCATCTACCTCGGGACCAACTTCCATAAAGGCTTCTTTTGAAAAACTGTTTGCTTCTTGATGTATAATCGGCGCAGAATAAGTAAGTTTGCTGGCAAGAACTTCTGCACTTATAATATTTGTTTTTGACACAACGCACAAATATTTTGAGGGTAAGTTCTTTAAAAGCGGAGTTACAGCATTTATTACTGTTGAATAATTTTCAGCATCTCCAAGTACCGCACCAATGCTAATTTTTTCTTCATACGCGTCTACAAAATTTCTACCGTTCATCGGTACAACTCTGCAGCAGAAACTTTCCACTATAAGCATTACCCAAGAAACATTAGGTTCAGCATTAACCCTTTCTTTTATTATTAGCGCTCTTAATACAGAGTTAATAGATTCATCAACAGCATAAAGCTTATAACCTAAATCTTTAATAAGCATTGCAATTTCAACCAGCACATTCTTTTGCGCTGCTATATATGCAATTTTATTAAATTGAATAGTAGAATTTGGGAGCTGAACAGCACTAATGCCGGGTTCTGACTCCTTAAAGAACGGATTCTCAGCTAATTCTTCATCCAATGCATTAGTAATCTGTTCTTCATCTAACGCCGCAGGAAAATCATTAACCTTAAAGCTTACTGTCGGAATATTTAAAATAATATTTGCACCTTTTGGAATTTGCAAATCAATAAACAAATCTTGTAAAGATTCCTTAAAAATATCCATATCAGCGATTTCACGCCTGTTAATATCATACTCAAGAGGTCTGACACCGTATTTAAGTACGGTTTGCGTTGCAAAATCTATCTGTGCGACCTCTAATCCCACTTCCGGAGTCACAGATACGCCTACTATTACACTCTTCTTAAATAAATCCATGCCTGTTTCTTCCTATTTTTTTTTATTGTACAATAAAATTTAAATTTTGTACACAGGATAAATAGATGAAAAATTTGATTGAAAAAATAAAAAAATTAAAAGAAGAGAAAAACGCAATAATTCTTGCACATAGTTACCAGAATATAGAAGTTGATGAGGTTGCAGATTTTGTTGGCGACTCTCTTTACCTGAGCAAGCAGGCTGAAAAAACAAATGCCAGTATTATCGTCTTTGCAGGAGTATATTTCATGGCACAAACTGCAAAAATTATTTCTCCTGAGAAAAAAGTTCTACTTCCAAATCTCAATGCCGGATGCCTTATGGCAGATATGATTAACCACGAACAAATTATTAAGTTCAAAAAAAAATACCCTGGAATTCCGGTTGTATGTTATATTAACTCTACCGCTGAAGTAAAAGCAGAATGCGATATTTGCTGCACTAGCTCTAATGCTTTAGAAATTGTAAAGAGTCTTAACACTCCGCAGGTATTATTTGTTCCGGATGCGAACTTAGGTAAATGGATAGAAAAACAGCTTCAAGGAGTTGAAGTCATTACATATAACGGGAATTGCCCCGTGCATCATAATATTAAGAAAGAAGATATTGAGCATGCCAGAAAAAAATATCCGCATGCTAAAATTCTTATTCATCCTGAATGCAAACCGGAAGTAAGCATACTTGGAGATTTTGTCGGTAGTACAAGCGGCATTATTGATTTCGTAAAGAAAAGCTCAGACAAACAATTTGTTATTGTGACTGAAAAAGGAGTTTCTGACAGATTAAAACGAGATTATCCAGATAGAGAATTTATTCTAATAAAAGATAACATGCTCTGTGAAAGTATGAAACTAACAACTCTGGAAGAAATTTGGCATGCTCTAGAATATGAAGTTAACGAAATAAAACTTGATGAAGACGTAAGAAAACTTAGTTACAATTGTATAGACAGAATGCTAAAGGTATCAGTATAATGGAAAACACTGTAATATATGGCAAAAATGCTGTAATAGAAGCTTTAGAAACTGGAAACAGAGAATTTAATAAAATCCTTATTTCCCAAACATCAAGAGCAGATGTTAAGATTGAAAAAATTAAAGAGCTTGCGAAAGAACAAGGCATAATTTTCCAGTTTGTAGCTGCACAAAAACTTAACCAATTTGTACCAGACGGCAAACATCAGGGAGTTATTGCACAAATTTCTCCCGTTAAATATGTCGCTTTAGATGATTTCATTGAACATATTGGCGGCAATGTCGTCATTCTGGACGGCGTTGAAGACTCACATAATGTCGGCGCAATAATAAGAACTGCAGTATGTGCTGGAATTAAAGGAATAATTCTACCTTCCCGCCGCGGTGTTTTAATCAATTCAACGGTCGAAAAAACGAGTGCAGGTGCAGTAAATCATATTTCAATAATAAAAGTAAACAGCCTAACCGGAGCAGTTCAAAAATTAAAAGAAAACAACTACTGGGTAATTGCATCAGACCATCATGCAAAAGATAATTATTATGATATTGATTATTCAGACATGAACTTTGCACTAATTATGGGAGCAGAACATGCCGGAATCTCAAAGTCATTACTAAAACTTGCAGACTTTAAAATTAAAATTCCAATGTTAACAAATTTTAATTCTTTAAATGTTTCTAATGCTGCTGCTATAATATTATTTGAGAGCATCAGAGAGCGGAAAAAAATAACTGAAGTGACTGAGTAACTAAATATCTGAGTGACTAAGAGGATAATAACATGACGAAGAAAAGCGAAACACTAAACATAATGGCTGACGATATTTCGGACGAAGGAGTCGATTTTAACAGTCTTGAACCTATAGAGGACGATGATGACTCTATCGCAATTGAAGAGCCTAAAACACAGGAAAGTTTATCATCTGTTAACTCGGATGATTCCGTAAGAATTTACCTTCAACAAATCGGTAAAATCCCACTTCTGTCTCCGGAAGAAGAGCTTGAAGTCGCCAAAAAGATTTATGAAACTCATAGTGAAATCGCAAGAAAAGTCCTTATTAACGCAAATTTGAGACTTGTAGTAAGTATTGCTAAAAAATATATAGGACGGGGACTTTCATTTCTAGACTTAATTCAAGAAGGAAATATGGGTTTAATTAAAGCTACAGAAAAATTTGATTATACAAAAGGATACAAGTTTTCTACTTATGCTACCTGGTGGATACAACAGTCGATTACAAGAGCAATTGCAGATAAAGCCAGAATCATAAGATTACCTATACATCTAATTGAATCAATTAATAAAATAAAAAAAGCAACAATGGATCTAACAACCGAACTTGGCAGAATTCCTAACAAACAGGAAATTGCTGATAAAATGGGTATTACTGTAAGCAAATTAACATCAATTATCAAATCAACCCAATCTACAATCAGCATAGACACTCCTACCGGGCAAAAAGATGATTCTAATAAAATTATTGATTATATTGTAGATGAATCAACTATTGCACCAGATTCTCTTGTTTCACAGGAAAGTATGCTAGATGATATTAAAAGTATGCTTGAACAATTAAGTCCCAAAGAACGGGATGTTCTAATTTTAAGATTTGGACTTAACAATAATGGAAACAAAAAAACTTTGGATGAAATTGGTTCAATTTACGGTGTATCAAGAGAAAGAATAAGACAAATTGAAAACAGGGCTATTTCAAAATTAAAAAAACTGTGTAAAAATAAAAACTTAACTTCCGGGTTAAAAAATTATTTTGGAAATTAACAGAGGACATAATGGCTGATATAGATAGAATTAATGAATTAATTGGTAAAAAAGATTTCAAAACAGCACATCAACTTGTTGAGGATGCTTTAAAAATAGATCCTAATAACGTTGACTTAATTAAGTCTGCAGGTCTTGTAGCAGTTAACCTTGAAGATTGGAACAGTGCAAGAGGCTATTTTGAAACAGTTGTAAAATATCAACCCGAAGATGCAACTGCATGGTTCTATCTTGCCAATTGTTACAATAATCTGGGAGATCTAATATCTGCCAAAAATTCTTATATTAAAGTAATAACACTACGCTCCGAATACATAGAAGCCTATAAAAGTTTATGTGTGACTTTAATGAAATTGAATGAACCAGAAGAAGCTATAAAGTACGCTTATAGTGCAAATGCCATTTTCCCGGATGATTATTTATTTGATTTTGTAATAGGTACGGCGTATATGAAAGTCAAAGAATTCGCAAAAAGCATCGAACCTTTTGAGCGGGCACTTGAAAAATCTCCCAATAACATTGGAATTTATAATAGTCTTGGAACCGCATACATGGCTACAAAAAAAAGTGAAGAAGCTATTAAATGTTATAAAAAGGCTTTGGAACTTAACCCCAAAAACCCAATGTCATATTACAATTTAGGCTCTGCATTTCAAATTCAGCAGAACCATGAAGAAGCATGTAATTATTTAGAACAGGCAGTAAAACTTGATAATAATGATGAGAGTTTTAAAGTTGCGCTAGCAATGTCAAAGGTTAAGATTGGTGAATTTGAGTATGCTGCAGAATTATATAAAAATCTTATGATTCAGCATCCGGAAAAAGAAAATTATAAGTATAATTTAGTAACTTGTTACGAAGCTATGGGAAAAATTCCAACAGCAATTACAATGCTGGAAGAAATGATATATATTAATCAAAAATTTATACTTCCAGCACAAAAACTTGCAAGCTTGTATATAAAAACAAATCAATTAAGTAAAGCAAAAGATATTTATGACCGTATTATTTTAAAGAATAATCCGACTCCGGAAGTATTACATCAATATGCAATATTATCATCTAGCCTATGTGACACAGATACTGCAGAAAAAATACTCAAAAAAGTAATAAAAATGAAACCTGATATTGCAAAAGCTCATAAAGATTTAGGTATAATATATCTTAACAAAAGATTATTCGATTATGCAGAAGATGAATTTACAACAGCATTAAAATTAGCACCAAATGATTTTGAAATAATTTTTGAATATGGTAATTTTCTCTATTCAATTTCAAAAAATAATGAAGCTGAAAGATATTATCAAGAGGCTCTGGATATTCAACCTGAAAATGTTCTTGCTCTCACATTTATGGCACTAGACAAACTTATATTAAACCAGCTTGATAGTGCAAAAGAATATATAATGAAAGCTCTCAAAATTAATCCGGAGCATGAATATATTCAATTCTGTGCAGGTAGAATTCTGTATGCAAGAGGTGAATTTGAAGATGCTAAACATTATCTGATTCATGCTGTAGAACAAAATCCGGATATTGAAACTCAAAATACACTCGGTCTTACTTATTATGAACTCGGAGAATATAATTCTGCCATAAATATATTTAACAATATTTTAGCTAAAAAGCCTGAAAATATTTCTGTTTTAATGAGTATTGCTAGATGTTATGCAGGACTTAAAGACAATGATAAAGCTCTTGAATATCTGGATAAAGTTGTAACAATATTTCCTGAAGACGAAGAAGCACACGAATTAATCAGAAAATTGTCATAGTTATTTATATTTATTTATAATTTCTTTAACACAATAAAAAAGAGTTGATAAGTTATCATTAATTTCTTCAAATACTAAATTTTGATGATTAAATAATAATATTGATTTCCCATCCTCGCAGGTTTTAGGTGCCACTGTAAACTTTATTTTTCTTAAAATATTTTTATCCATTCCCTGCTTAATTATATTCCACTCGTAGGGGGTAAACGGGGAATAAATCCTGATATCATTTCCGGCTTCCCGTATAATTGTAATCCCGCATTCGGTTGCAAGAAGTCTTAGTTTAATTAATTTTATTAAGTTTTCAACTTCATCAGGAATTCTTGAAAAGCGGTCTTTCCATTCGGATACTATGTAATTAAGCTCAAGCTCGTTTTTAACATCTGAAAGCCGCTTATATTCAATCATTTTTTGTTCTTCTGACCCGACCCACTCATCAGGAATATAAGCTGTTACATTAATATCAACAATTGCTGGCTTGTTAGCTTTTACGGTTTCTCCCTTAAGCTCGTTTACGGTTTCTTCAAGAAGTTCGCAATACGTATCAAATCCGACGTTTACCATATGACCGTGCTGCTTTGTTCCCAGAATATTCCCGACCCCTCTTATTTCTACATCACGCATAGCAATTCGGTATCCGCTTCCGAGTGTTGTAAACTCTTTTATTGCCTTCAATCTTTCTGTTGCTTCCTGTGATAATTCTTTATTTTTCTTGTAGAAACAATAACAATATGCCTGTTTTTCGCTTCTTCCAACGCGGCCTCTTAGCTGATATAACTGTGCAAGGCCTAATTTATCTGCTTCATGGATAATTATTGTGTTGGCATTAGGTATATCAAGTCCGTTTTCAATGATTGTTGTACACAATAAAATATCGCTTTCGTGGTTATCAAACCCTATTATTACATCCTCAAGCTGTTTTTCGCTTAATTGTCCGTGCCCTACTGAAATTCTTGCGTTTGGAACAAGTTTTTGAAGCTCAAGCTTGAATTCTTCAATTGTTTCGACTCTATTGTAGAGATAAAACACCTGTCCGTCTCTATCCAGTTCATTCACAATAGCGTTTTTAACCGTCTGCTCATTGTATTCTCCAACGTAAGTTTTAATCGGGAGCCGGTTTTGTGGCGGAGTGTTAATTACCGAAATATCTTTTATACCTGATAATGACATATATAAAGTTCTTGGAATAGGCGTTGCTGACATTGATATAATATCAATGTTTTCTCTGAATTCCTTCAATTTTTCCTTATGTCTTACTCCAAACCTGTGCTCCTCATCTATTACAAGCAGCCCTAAATCTTTGAATATAACATTATCCTGCAAAAGACTGTGGGTCGCTATAACCACATCGCATTTTCCTGTTGCAAGATTTTTTAAGGTTTCTTTTCTTTCTTTAGCACTTCTAAACCGGCAAAGAAGCTCGACATCAACTCCGAACGGTTTAAATCTCTCTGAAATTGTTTGGTAATGCTGAAGAGCAAGTACAGTTGTCGGTACAATCATCGCAACCTGTTTTAGAGAAGTTACAGCCTTAAACATTGCCCGCATTGCAACTTCTGTCTTTCCAAATCCGACATCACCGCAGACAAGCCTGTCCATAGGGTTTGCGCTTTCCATGTCTGATTTAATCTCATTAATTGATTTTAGCTGGTCTGGAGTTTCAATGTATTCAAAAGTATCTTCCATCTCAAGCTGCAATGGTGAATCCGGCGCAAATTCTATTCCCTCTTTCATCTTCCTTCTTGCATATAGCCTTAGAAGGTCGTAAGCAATCGTTTCTACTTCTTTTTTAACCCTTGTTTTAGTATTTTCCCAATCAGAACCGCCCATTCTGGAAAGCTTTGGCTTAACCTGACCGGAGCCTCTGTAACGGCAAAGCATATTAATTTGCTCCGCCGGAATATGCAATTTATCTTTATTTGCGTATTCTATTGTTAAATAATCTTTCAACTGGCCATCAAACTCTTGTTTTGTAAGCCCCTGATAAATACCGACCCCGTGAATTGAATGAACTACATACTCTCCTGCTTTAATATCATTAATATTTTCAATATACTCGGCCTTTTCCTTGTAATGCCGTTTTCTGTTTGAAGGGATTTCTTTCTGTCTTTTATTAAAAAGTTCTCTATCTGTTAAGACAAGGATTTTCCCGTCTCTTAATTCTGTCCCCTGGGAAGTTATATTTCTAATATAATTTATATCAAAAATTCCGTATTCGGATAAAACTTCCTTAACTCTTTCCTGAAAATCAGTAGCGATAGTAATCTGCCATCCCTTATGCTCCTCAAGAAATGCTGCAAGCTTATCCATATCAGCGTCAAAAATCTGAACATTCCTTGAATCAATATCAATAACTTCGTTACTCTCATCCGAAAGGAAATTATTCAACGAAATCTTTTGCAAGCCGGCCATTTTCTGCCTGACTTCTTCAAGCGTAAAATGGTTTATTTCTTTTAGTGGGTAAATATGATTTGTTTTCAAAGCTTCATTATAAGAATTTATATAATTCTCATCGATTTGGCTAAATTTAGCCGAAACTTCCGCAAACTCATCTATTACCAGAATATATTCATTAAAATAATCCAGAATATTTGCTAAATCCCGATTGAAATAAGAGCCGTAAACATTTGCCCCCTCAAAATAGCCTTCATTTCCAATCTGCTCTTTAAGCTCCTCAGGCAGCTCTACTGGAAGTTTATCTTCTAAAACAAACTTATACAGAGGTTTTATATTTACTTCCTTAATTTTTTCGATAGATTTTTGGGTTTCGTTATTAAAAAATCTTATATCAACAATCTCATCACCCCAAAACTCAATTCTTACAGGGTTTTCATCGAGAGAAAAGATATCCGCTATATCACCTCTGATACTGAATTCTCCGATATCAGAAACCATTGTAGAGCGCTTGTATCCAAGCTTTATTAGCTTTTCAAGAAGATTTTTCTGCGAGATTTCATCCCCGATTTTTAAAGTGAAAGAGTTTTCTTGAAAAAATTTTCTGTGCGGGAATTTTTCTAAGAGAACTTTAACCGGCGCAATAACTATTTCAGGCTCCTGAAGAAGCACATTTATCTGTTTTTCATAATCATACAAACTTCCTGCAACAGTTTCATAAGGCGATATATTCTGGTAAGGAATAGTACTCGCCTCCAGATTAAAAATCCGCTCTAAATCAGCAGAATACTTTAGAGCCGACTGCTCGGAAGAAGTTACAAACAGAACTTTTTTCCCCGAAAGCTTATGAATATAATCAAGCAGTAAAAGACGGCTAAATGTAGTTAAGCCGGTAATGGTAAAACTTTTTTGTTTTTTTAT
>CALUVK010000049.1 GCA_944324205.1 Candidatus Gastranaerophilales bacterium
TTCAGAGATTATGTGCACAATGAATTTAAAAAACAAGGGTGCCCAATCGATGCGGAATACTTCTGTCCTTATCATACAGAAGCCGTAATCGAGAAATACTGCAAGGATTCTTACGACCGCAAACCTAGCCCCGGCATGATATTAAAAGCCCAAAAAGATTTCGATATCGACCTAAGCCGTTCCATCCTCATCGGAGACAAACAAAGCGATATAGAAGCTGGAAATAGAGCAGGGATTAAGGTTAATATATTAAAATCTGCCCAAATGCCTGATTTAAACGTGCTTTAGTCCAATGGATATTTGATTATTTCCCAAATGCAATTTTGATGCTAAAATAAAAACAGTTTAAGGAGGGAATATGAAGAAGATTATTTTATCAATATTTGCATTTGCACTTATGACAACAACATCTTTTGCTGCTACCTGGGTCGCAGCTGACCGTGTTGCTACGGTCGGAGCTACATTGATATCAAAAAACAATTTGCCTGCAAAGACTCAGTTTAAGGTAGTTGATGGAGAGCCCAATAATGCTAATGTCTCAACCACTAATGTAATCCAAATTTCAAGCACAGATTTATCATACACCGGTAATGACAGCGAAGTTGCCGCTGTTATTGCAAACGAAATGGGACATATTATAAACGGAACTTATACAAAAAATAAGATGAGAAATGCTGCTAAAAATGCAATTATAAGCAAACTTAGTTCAGATAATATTATTTCAACGGCAGCAAATAGTGAATATGTTGCTAACAAAACAAGTTTAAGTGATGAAAAAGATGCTGATATCACCGGGGTTGATTTGATAGCAAAGACGGATTATAATCCGCTTGCTATGATTGTTGTAATAACTAAAAAACCGGGAAGTACGTGGGAAGCTCTCCAGGGTAAGCCTGCCAATACAGAAAGAGCAATGAACGTTTTTGATTATCTTTCTTACAATTACCCTTCAAGAGTTAAAACAGGCTATGGATGTCAAGAATATCGCGCTTTTCTAGAATATGCTAATCCAATTGTTGAAGAGAGAAATTCCAGCCAGAAAAAACTGGATAAATTTAATAAAGAACAAGAAAAAAATAAGGCTGAAAGAGCTAAGAATATTGCCCAATATAAAGCTACCGGAGGACTTAGCGGCTGGGATGCTTCTTATACAATTTTAAAAACACTTACTGAATCAACTGAGAAATAAACCAAAAAGAGGAATGAAAAATTCCTCTTTTTTCATGTTCAAAGAATTTGTTTAGAATATAATTAAAGTATATAGAAAAATTTTGTACACTAGAGGAAATAAAATTATGGAAAAGAAATTTAAGCGTGTTAAAACGAAGATTGTAGCTACGCTTGGACCGGCTACATCGAGTTATGAAATGATTAAAGCTTTAGTAGAAGCAGGAGCAACAATGTTCCGCCTTAATACTTCGCACGGAACCGAAGAAGGGCATGCCCAGAATATTGCTTACATCAGGCAAGTCTCTAAAGAATGCGGAAGATATATTCCTATTTTAATTGACCTGCAGGGTCCAAAAATAAGAGTAGGTAATATTCCTAATCCAATAGAAATTAAAGAAGGCCAAGAAGTTGTTCTTGAAGCTTCTGATGACGTAAATAATCCTGAAATAATCCCTGTTGATTATGAAGGAATTGCAGAGGATGTAAAACCTGGGGACAAAATACTTCTTGATGATGGGAAAATAGGACTTGAAGTTATTGAAGTTAACGGAACCAAGGTTAAAGCGAAAGTTTTATACGGTTCTGAAATCCGCCCGAGAAAAGGTATTAATCTTCCCGGCTCCACCGCAAGTTTAGATGCAGTAACAGAAAGAGACCGGGAATATATAAGATTTGCAGTAGAATATGATGCAGACTATCTTGCATTATCTTTTGTAAGAGAAGCTAAAGATATCGAACTTGCTAAAAAATATACCCAAAACTACGGCGGGAAAATTCCGGTTATTGCAAAAATTGAGAAACCTCAAGCAGTTGAACATTTAGAAGAGATTTTAAAAGTTGCAGACGGAATAATGGTAGCAAGAGGTGATTTGGGTATTGAAATGTCACCGGAAGAAGTTCCTATTGTTCAGAAATACATTGTTGACCAGACCATAAGAGAAAGAAAAGCCTGTATTGTAGCAACACAGATGCTTGAATCAATGATAGAAGAGCCTATTCCTACAAGAGCTGAAGCAAGTGACGTTGCAAATGCTATCTTAGATGGAACAGACGCAATTATGCTTTCCGGCGAAACCGCAATGGGTAAATATCCTGTAGAAGCTGTTAAAATGATGAAAAAAATTGCTTCAAATGTTGAAAGCTGTAATTTCTGTCTTTCTAATCTGGATTTAGAAATTAATGACAATTACGAACTTTCTCCGCAGGCTATATCGAATGCTGCAGTAAAAATGGCAGAGGATTTAAATGCGAAGGCGATTTTGGCCTTTACTCATACAGGTTATACACCAAAACTATTGTCAAAGCTTCGTCCAACTGTTCCTATTATTGCAATTTCGGATCAGGAGTCAACATGCAGACGTCTTTGTCTGTATTGGGATATCTTTGCAGACCACAAAGACTGGGATACAGTTTTGGATGCAGATTTGTTGGAAAAAATCAATGATTATATATTAGAAAACACTAATTTCAAGAAAGGTGAAAGAATAATTATTATCGGTTCCATTCCAAAACTCATATCAGGTAGAACAAACTTTATAAGAGTACACAGAATTGGTGCGCCTTTAGAAAAATAAAAATAATATTTTTATAGAAAAACAGTGCTGTATTATATTTACAGCACTGTTTTTCTATATTTATATCCTGCGATATTGCCCAGTAGGATTTATTTTTAAATTTTTATTACCAATTTTTTGATTTTCTATAAAATTGTTATTTAATTTTAATTGTTCAGTAGAGTTTAGTAAATTTAATGGATTTAGTAAATATTTTAATAAACATTCTTCGTGTAAATTCATAAAAAATTCCTTTTGTAATAGTTGGGGTATTCACAGTAAATGATTCTGAGACAAATCCACATAAATAAATACGGTAAAGATTGACTTTTCTTTAATAATTATTAAGCAAATACTACATATGGAGTATTTTAAACAAATTACTTAAATTATTCCAGAAATCCGCCGATAAACTTAATAAAAGAGGTGAAAAATATGTTCAACGGTTTTTATCCGAGATATGATTTAGAAGCAAGAATTCAACATACGAAGCTTGACAGCTGGGGTAATATTCCATCCGCAAGAATGAGCAGAGTAGAACAGCCAGCAGAAGCAGATTTTAAAAGTGTAATGTCAGGACTTGTAGAAAACCTTAATACGACAATGGATGCTCCGGATAATTTGCTAAAAGACGTTATGATGGGTTCAGAAAATGTAGATATTCATGATGTTATGGTTGCAATGTCAAAGGCAGAAATTTCTGTTAATGTCGCAACAACTGCTGTTGGAAAAGTCATCCAAGCGTATGATAAAATTATGCAAATTCAAATTTAGACTTCTCATAATTAGTATATATGTGTATAATATTTAAGTAGGGCAGGATATATGGATTTAAAAAAATTACTGGAGAATAAAGTTCTTTTAGCCTCAATTATAGGAGGTGTTGTTCTTCTGCTGGTAATTTTTATCCTCTGCGGAACAATAGCTGCGACAAAAAGTTCGGCTAATAAACAAATTGACGTAAGTAATGAGCCTTTAAAAGAAGATGTGGATTTACTTACTACTGATAATTTAGGCAAAGCTTTAGAAATTCAGGCACTATTGGCTCGTAATAATATTGTAGCTTCCCGTGCGGTTGATGGTACAAAATCTGTGTTAAGGTTGAAAAAGGGTGATTGTACACCCGGTATGAGAAAGTGTACAACTGAGCAAAGAGACCGCGCAATTATGGTAATTGTAGAAAGCGGTTTGTATGACCAGAATGTAGGCTTAGAAATCTTTGATAAAGGTGATTTTACTTCAACAAAAGAAGATAAGAGAATTAGGCTTGTTCGTGCAATGAACGGGGAGCTGGCTCGTTTAATAAGAAGGATTGACGGAATAGAAAACGCTTCTGTATTTATATCAATACCTGAACAAACGATGTTTTCTTCTATGCAGAAACCGGTGACAGCTACAGTACAACTGCAGGTAGCTGTAGGTGACACCCTGAACATGAGTACAATAAAAGCCGTTTCTAATCTGCTTTTGGGAAGTGTTTCAGGTTTAAAATCCGAAAATATTTCAATTACAGATACAAACGGCCATGTGTATAACAGTCTTATTGATGCGCAGTCAGAAATGCTTGCAAGATTGCAAGAAAATGATAAATATATGCAAGAGAAAGTTCAGGCACAATTAAATCGATTAATTGGTCAAGGAAAATATGTTGCAACAGTTAGTACATTCCTTAAACAAGCTCCTGTTGAAAGATTTACAATTGAATATGATCCTAACAAAAAAGCTTCTGTAAATGAACAAACATTCTCGGAAGGTTTGGGGGATCAGACACAGGATGTCAATAAAAATACAAATGCAGTAAGTGTTTATCTTCCAAATGGTTTACCTGCTGGAAGTTCAGATTCTACCCAGAATAGAAGCTATTCAAGAACGGCAAGAGAAACTCAATATGGTGTTACTAAAGTGCAGACAAATGAATATATGTCTCCCGGTGTATTGGAAGAAATTTCAATAGCAGTTACTTTAGAAAAAGATGCATTGCCTGTAGAGCTGACACTGGAAGAATTAAAAGAGCTTGTTGCTCATGCTGCAAGTCCTAAGGCTGATCCGGACAATGTAACGATAGCATTTGCGGATTCTCTTGATCCGTTTATGGCTGGTGATAAGAATGTTAAGGCGCCAATTAAGGCAGAACACGGTAATCCGTGGTGGCTTGCAATTGCACTTCTTGCATTCGGCCTATTTTTTGGACATAAAGCATTAACACAAAAAATTAATGCTGCAAAGGCTGCTCAGCAAGAAGAAATAGAGCGGTTAAGGGAAATGAATGAAGCTCAAGAAAAACAGATTAAGGATTTAAGCATGAATGCGGCTGATTTAATTCAAAAGCAATCGCAGTTGCAACAAGGACTTTTAGAACAGCAAAACCGTCCAATCTCGGTTCCAACTTCCGGCGCAGAAATACGAGAGGCTTTAAGAGAATTAAAACGGGAATTTGATGGTGTTGATGAAGCAGAAGCCGGTGAAAGAATAAGAAGCTGGATAGAGCAATAAAAGATTTCAACTTCGTAAAAATTTTAAGACTTTTTCTATTTTTTCATCTTTAGAAATTTCAAGTGAAATTATTTCTCCGTCATAAGGATGCGGAAAAGAAAGTTTGTATGCTTCTAACACTTGTTCTTGGGTTTTAATTTTTGTTTTGCCAAAACCGTAAAGAGTATCATTATATACAGGATGTCCTATGCTTGCCATATGAACACGTATTTGATGAGTCCTACCGGTTATCAGTTGAATCTCTACTAATGATGCATCTTTAAATCTTTCTAATACTTTGACTATTGATATACTTTCTTTTCCATCTTCTCTTACAGCCATTTTATGAGGTTGGGAAAGATTTCTACCAATTGGTTTATTAATTACAAATTCATTTTCGGAAATAATTCCTTTTACAATAGCAAGGTACTTTTTAGTAATTTTACCAGCTTTCATCTTATCAACAAGATATTCATGAGTTTTGTTATTTTTGGCGATCATTAAAAGTCCTGAAGTATTTCTATCAAGTCTATGTAGGATTCCACGTCTAAATTCCCCGTTGATATTTGATAAATTTTCACCATACTTATATAAGAGAGCATTTACAAGAGTTCCGCTTGTTTCAATTGACGTAGGATGTGTTAATATTCCAGAGGGTTTATTAATAACCAGCATATTTTCATCTTCCCATACAATATCAAGGGGGATATTTTCCGGCGTAATTTCTGTGGAAAAATCTGCCGGTATAATAATATCTATTATATCGCCTTCTTTAACTATATATGATGGTTTTATTTCTTTAGAATTTACTAAAACAGCACCTTTTTTTATTTCGTTTTGAATTTTTGCTCGTGAAAAATTATGCATATAATCTGCAAGATATGCATCAATTCTTTTTTCTTCTGTTATTTCGTCTATTAATAATCTCATTTTTTACTATTATAATAACTATAGCAAAAACACTCACGTTTATAAAAATATCAGAAATATTGAATACCGGAAAATTTATAAAATTTAGCTTAAAAAAATCGCGTACAAACCCGTATACAATTCGTTCGTAAGTATTACAAAAAATTCCTGCACAAAGGAGAGCAACCCAAAATATAGAGATTGTAGAAATCCTTTTAATATTTTTTATCAAGTAAATTATAATACCGGTTAAAGCTATAATGGAAAAACCTATTAAGAAAGCTGCAGAATTTTGGAGTATACTAAAAGCTGCTCCTGTGTTTTGTACAAAAACTAAATCTATTACAGGATTTGAGGGCATATTAATTATATTTTGAAGTATAATATTTGAAAAATAACTATCAAAGATTACGAAAAAAATACTTGAAATCAAGAAATATAATATTTTACTTGTCTTTGACATTATCTTCCTCTTTTTTATTAGGAACAACATTAACTCTTGTTATTTGATATCCAAAGCCGGTAAGACTTAGCTTTATGCTTAAATCAGATATATCTGCCTTAGTAAGACCAATAGATGCCACAATATATTCATTAACATTATCTGAATTTGATATAAATAACCTTTCAAGAATATTGTCATCTGGAAGTTTTCTAAACACTTCTTTGGCTTGTTTTTGCGGATATTCTACCTTATCGCTTGCGATTGATGCTATTGCAATAGTATCTTCCGGGGGGGTGAATTCTAATGAAGCTGTGTATTCAGTATTAGCAGGAATTTTATTTGGTGCAGTTAATTTTATATCTAAGCCGATTGCATCACCATATAACATTGATGTATTTTCTGTAATTACTGAATCTGCTGTAACTTTCCATTTTCCATTAATTTTCTTTAAATAATAGATACTATCAGCTTCGCTTCGTAAAACTCCATCCATTTTTTCTGAAACAGGAATATTGGCATACGAAAATTCTTCTACTTTTACGGTTGCACAATCTTTATTAATTGCAATGTCTTTAATCTTTATATCATACTTAATCTTGTCGTAAGTTTTCCATATATCTTTTACAAGGGTAGAATATGTTTCTAAATCAAAACCATCTGCATTTTTATAATTTTTATCATAAGTTGCTATAAATTTATCAAAGTTTGTTTTATTCGCATAACGTACTTGAGAATTTAAAAGAGATTTTATTTCTCTTGTATCGTTTTTAAAAATACCAAGATTAAATATTGGTGATATTTCTTCTGCATAACTTGCAGGAGTTAAAAATAAAGCAATAAGTATGATTGATAAAATTCTTTTCATATAGGAATTATACTCTAAAATCAATAAAACTTGTATAATCTAAACAAATGATGTCAAAAACATTTTTCAATTTTAAATTATTATTAAACCGGAACTATGAGACAAATAATGCAGTTTTAGAAGTTTTGCACTTTATTAAATTTTCTAAAGTGCCTGAAAAAATGATTTCTCCTCCGGCTTCACCGCCTTCAGGACCCATATCTATAATATAATCCGCATTTTTAATTACATCTAAATCATGTTCTATTACAATTACTGTTGCGCCATTTTCAATTAATGTCTGGAAAACTTTAAGTAGAGTTTGAACATCCAGCGGATGCAATCCAATTGTTGGTTCATCAAAGATAAAAACAGTATCGGATTGGGCTTTTCGCATTTCACCGGCAAGTTTTAATCTTTGAGCTTCTCCGCCTGAAAGGCCTGGGGTTTGTTCTCCTAGAGTCAAATAACCAAGTCCTAATTCTTGTAAGACTTTTAATCTTTGATGAACGGTTTTTAAATCTTTACATACATTTAAAGCTGTATTAACATCCATTGACATAATTTCTGAAATTGAATAAGAGTTATATTTTACATTATCAACAAGTTTTGTATATCTTGAGCCGTTACATTCAGGACAAGGAATTTCTACATCAGGTAAAAATTGTACATCAAGATTAATTACTCCGGTTCCGTCGCAGGAAGGGCAGCGTAATTTCCCTGTATTATACGAAAAATCACCAGCTTTGTAACCCAATTCTTTTGCTTTATTTGTTTTAGCGAAGATTTTTCTTAATTCATCATGTACATTTGCATAGGTTGCAACTGTAGAGCGTACATTAATTCCAATAGGGGTTGCATCGATGAGTTTTATGTGTTTTATTCCGATTGCTTCAATATTCAATATGTGCTCAGGAAGTTTCTTTTTTTCAGTCAAAGCCTCAAGAGCTGGTACAAGACTTTCTAATACCATAGTAGTTTTACCAGAACCGGAAACACCTGTAACTACAGTCAATTTTCCTTTGGGTATATTTACTTCAAGAGGTTTTACTGTATGAATAGAGGAGGTTGACATATGAATATATCCATTTTCAAATATGTTGTCAGCTGTGGCGCGGTTTCTTAATAAAACTTTGTTTTTGCCAGAAAGAAAATTTCCGATTAAAGAATTAGAATTAGTTTCAATATCTGAAATAGTGCCTTCTGCTATAATCCTTCCTCCATCAGCACCCGCTTCTGGGCCCATTTCAATAATCCAATCAGCTTCTGATAAAATTTGGGTATCATGGTCGACTAAAATGACTGAGTTTCCATCTTTTATCAAATCTTGAATAACTCCTTTTAGCCCTTCTATATTTGATGGATGCAATCCTATTGAAGGTTCATCAAGAACGTATAAAACTCCTGTTGTACGATTTCTTACTGCGCGTGCAAGCTGCATACGCTGTCTTTCACCAGTTGATAATGTAGAAGCGGCTCTATCCAAAGTTAAATATCCTAAACCTAAATCCATAAGTCTTTTGGCAGATATTTGAAAAGATTCACAAATACTTTCTGCCATTGCTTGCATTTCTCCGGGTAAAGAATCCGGAACGCCATTAACCCAATCTATTAGAGAAGAAAGAGTCATTTGACAAGCTTTATCAAGTGAAATATCTTTTAATTTTGGCAACCTGGCAGCTTCTGTTAGTCTTGTACCATGACAGGCAGGACAAATATCTTGTTTTAAAAATTTTTCAACACGTTTCATACTCTTTTCATCTTTAACTTTTGCAAGTGCATTTTCTACTGTGTAAGTTGCATTATAATATGTAAAATCTAATTCTCCGGCTAGATTAGAATTTTTTGATTTATAAAAAATATGTTTTTTTTCAGCAGGTCCGTTATAAACAATATCTTTTTCTTTTTCAGTTAAATCTCTAAACGGAATATTTGTGCGGACTCCCATTTCCCGGCAGACATCAACCATTAATGTCCACATTAAAGAATTCCAAGGAGCAACTGCACCTTCTTCAATAGTTAAAGATTCATCCGGTACCAAAGTGGATTTATCGACAGTTCGAACAATTCCTGTGCCTTGACAAGTAGAACAGGCACCCTGGCTATTAAACGCAAGTTCTTCTGCCGATGGAGCATAAAAATGTACTCCGCAGACCGGGCAAACAAGTTCTTGTTCTGCAGCAACTGCAAGTGTCGGGTCTAAGTAATGACCATTAGGACAGCAATGATTAGCTAATCTTGAAAACATTAATCTTAAGCTATTTAAGAGTTCAGTACCTGTTCCGAAGGTACTTCTTATTCCGGGAACTCCGGGTCTTTGATGTAATGCTAATGCAGCTGGCACATATAAGACTTCATCTACTAATGCTTTTTCTGCTTGAGTCATTCTACGCCTTGTATAAGTTGAAAGAGCTTCTAAATATCTTCTGGAACCTTCTGAATATAAAACTCCCAAGGCGAGAGAGGATTTACCTGAACCGGAAACGCCTGCAATACCAACTACTTTATTAAGCGGTATATCTACATTTACATTTTTTAAATTGTGCACTTTTGCACCACGAACAAGGATTTTATCTGGTTTTTGCGGAATACTCTTTTGCATATCAGCCCTTCTTATTGAGTATATAAATTATTAACATATTATTATACTTGAACATCTTTTATCAGTGTCAAGTCAACATAATTTTCATTTACACCTTTATAGTTAATTTTTGATGATGTTATCGGTTGCCTGTAATCATATTTATTAATTGAACGCGATTCTACTATAACAGATGGCGGAAGAATTGACCATTTGTAGAGTGCAGTAGACATTCTTCTAAAGAATTTATCAATCCATTCGGTTTTTTGTTCTGTTGTAACCGGATTATGAGTTTCATAAACAAATTTTGTATTTAATAAATCCTGATACCCTTCATTTTTATTCTCAACCCGCCAGATAATTTCGTCCAGAAATTCATATGGCATAAGTGCATCCTCTGCTATAAGCGGTTTTCCTGTTTTAGGGTCTATAGCAAGTTCCGCACCGGGTTTTTTAAGAATAATTGCTTCCGGTATAGCATTTTTTTCTTCTCTGTTTTTGTTTAACCATCTTGCAAATGCAAATAATTTTGTCTTTGGAACATCCGCAATCGGCGCAAAACCGCCGGACATATCGCCGTTTATGGTTGCATAGCCCATATATAGTTCGGA
>CALUVK010000050.1 GCA_944324205.1 Candidatus Gastranaerophilales bacterium
ATTATTTAATTATAGAAGAGATAAATCTGATAGAATCATCTTTTAATTCTTTAACAAAATCTCTAGCAATTTTAGAGAGAGGTCTGTTATCGATTTTGTCAAAAATAGCATAAATCGGATCACCGCCGTTATTAAATCTCATTTGTCTATCTTGTTTATTCAAGTAATATGTATGAAAATTTTCCGGGATTTCTAATGCGCCTGCCGGTTTTTTGTTTCTTTCAATTGCATCATATGTTTGTAACATTCTTATCACTCTCTCTATTAAATATCTCTTACATATATATAAAGTATTTGCGTTTTCAAAAATTGCCTTTTTTTGTTTGTTTTGTTAAGAATTGTAAAGGTAGATTATGAATAAACAAATGGAGGTCCGTTTTTTATTTCAAATAATATATTATCAGCTATGATTTTTAGCTCTTTTTTAGATTTTCCTTCCTGTTTTTGTTTCATAAATTCATCGCATAGTGGCTCTATTGCAGATTCTTTTTTTGCCTTAAAGTTTCTTAATTCAGTCGAGACAAGACGCTTCTGGAGATTAAGCTCTATTTCTGCATTGTATTTTTTTACTTGGACATCCTTGACTGCTTCTGCTGCCGTTTTACCGCCATATGCCAAAGCAGAAATCCCTGCAATGCCGAAGAACAGGTTTTTAAATTGCGGATTTTTCGGATTCATAAGCCAGTCATAAAAAAATGAAAGATAATCATTAACATGAGAAAAATATGTTATCTTATTTCTGCCGGAGCCTCCCATCATCGGATTAACTTTTTCAGTTGCCTGATTCATTACATCTTTTAAATGTTCTATATATTCTTTTTTTTCTTTTTCCGGCAATTCCATTTTGTTAACTATTTTTACGACTTCTTCCGGGCTTGCGTATATTGATTCCAGCATATTTTCTAATAAAAGTTTATAAGCATCCCTGCCTTTAAGGATTTCTCCTTTATGGCCCTCTATATCATTAATAGGTTTTCCCTGATTAAAATTCTCGATTACTTTATCGATTCCTTTTCTTGTATTTTTAATACCACTTTTAATAAATTCATCACTTTTTCTAATGTTTTTTGCTGAAAAATAACCAAGACCTAGTATGCTTAACAAAGTTAATCCACCTAGTATATATAAAGTTTTATTATTGTCTTCTTTTGTTTTTTTCTCCGTGCTTTTAAAAGATAATTCATTTGAAAACATTTTTGCTTTGTTTGATAACATACTTCTTATAATTTGAATTTTGCCGGAAAAAGCCTGTGTTTCAACTGTAATAAGATTTTCTTGAAGATTCTTTTGTATATTTGCTTCCTGTTTTTTTACCCAAACATCTCTAAAACCATCAATAAAAATTTTTCCCATAAATGCCATTGAACCTAGTGTTATTACTCCAAGAGAAGCTAAAATTGTTTTACGATTCGGCGATTGTATCATGCTAAATATACTCTGATGAATTTCGTTGTTTATGCAATGATTTCGAGTAATTCCAGGGAGCAAATATTCTTTTGTACTTTCTAATTTGCCCTTGGAAAATTTTTTCATCATAGCCGTAAAACCTCCTAAAAGAGCCATTACACCTACTGTAGTAAGGCATATCGGGATTAGAGGATTTGATTTATTATTTTCTTTTTCAAATATTTTTTGCGGCAAATCTATATTTGTATTTGAGATAACAAGTGTATCACACGTTTCGTCAAGCGAGAGCAAGGGGTCTTTTATATACGAATTTACGATAACCCCTTCTTTTATGTAAGTATCATTACGTTTTTGCGTATTTGTCATATTTTTTTGGTGTCTTGAAGATTCAAGATCCTGATTTATCTTTGGTATCATCTTTTTTATTTTCCCTAATCTTTTGAATCATTTTTTTTAAATTAAAAATTTTTTTATCGTCATCTATTTTGGTATCACTGTTATTCGCGTTGTCTTTTTTCAAAATTTTAAATAGACTTTCAAAATTAGATTTTAATGAGTTTACAAGTTCAGTAATTTTTTTTTCAACAAAAGTTTTAAATTCCCCAAATATTGCATTTAATTTATCTTGTATATCAAAGATTTTTTGTTTAATTTGCAATAATTTATCTGAAAAATTTATGATAACATTAGGAATATTACTTATTCTAAGAATAATAGGTATAATAACATTAGTAATTGTATAGGCTGCAGGTTTAAAAATAAAACTGTTTGAAATTAGTTTTGCAAAGTCAGACATCTTTTGTGCTATTTTTTCGAGATTTTGCTGAAATGCTAAAAGAGCTTCTGCATGTAACTGCAGGTTTTTTTCATGAGTTTCTATTCTCATCTCTCTGGATTTCATCATTGCTCCTACCATTGCACAATGATGATAACTCCATTCGCCGGGTTTTTGTGCTCTTTCTCCTGCTCTCATGCTGCCGCCGCCCATTCCAGAACATATTGGGCAAGCTCCGGGGGACATTCCATGCGGACAGAGTCCACTCTTTATATTACTGATATTTGAAGTTGCACCAGCCAATAAAAACCTTCCTTTGCGATTCTTTCTATGCCGCACAGGAAGCCAAAACTCTATCTAATAAATTTATATGCAATACTGTGACTCGCAGTTTGCATAATGCAGAATAAATACAAATGATATTTATCTGGATATAGTATTCCGGCTTTAACGGCTGCGGCACAGTCACGGATTTTCACCGTAGTTTCCTCATATTTAATTGTTCTATTTATAACATAATCAACAGATGTATACAAGAGGGGGGGATCATAAAACTTCCAAAGCTGCTATTTTCATAGATTTAACGTCTGGTTTTTGTTTTGTCCATATTTGTAATGCTCTTTCTGCTTGATAAATAAGCATATCTAGTCCGCCTACAGTTTTTAAACCTCTTGCTTGTGCTTCTCTGATTAAGACAGTTTTTACAGGATTATAAACAATGTCATAAACAAGTGTATCTGGAGAGAGTTTATCTAAATCGGCTTTTTCAATAGGCATTTGATCAGCCATAAATCCTTTCATGCCTATTGGAGTAGCATTTACTACAATTGATGTTCCTTCTAAACTTCTAATATTTTGAATTTGATAAACATTGAATGTTATTTGCGGGAATTTTGCTCTTACATATTCTAAAGTTTGTCTGGAATTAATTATATTTCGTGTATAGAAATCAATTTCTTTTATTCCTTTTTCGGCAAGTCCCACAACTGCAGCTCTGGCAGCTCCTCCGGTACCTAAAATGCTGGCATTTTTACCGGTTAAGTCTATTTCTGCAGGTATTGCAGTTTTAAATCCATATATGTCTGTATTGTAACCAAAGAAAGATCTGTCATCCATTACTTTTATTGTGTTTACGCATCCGGCGATATTGGCATAATCGTCGATGTCGTCTAAAAATAATGACATTGGAACTTTTAAAGGAATAGTAACGTTAAAACCGTTATAACCATTCGCTTTTATATATTTAATTCGTGTAATTAAATCTTCAGGATGTGTTTCCATAACATCATATGAGCCTTCTACACCAAGACTTTCAAGACCAGCTTTTTGTATAACAGCAGATATTGAATGCCCTAAAGGATAACCTATAATTCCAAGTTTATACATAGTTTTCTCTCCAAGCTTTTCTTTTTTATTATACATGATATTTGTTAAAAAGTAATTTTTAATTTAGTTTTGATTTCAAAATTCTGGCGGCAGATATTAGTATATCAATACTGGTTGAGAATGGAGGCGCATAGGTCAAATCTACATCTAGCAAGTCTTCTACCTTCATATTACCAGTAAGTCCTACTGATACGGTGTTAACTCTTTTATCTGCATCTCCGCATCCAATAGCTTGTGCTCCCAAAACTTTATGTGTGCGTCTATCTGCAATAAGTTTTAGCGTTACATTTTGTACTTCTGGCATATATCCAGCCTTGTCTCTTTTAGTAATTACAACTGATACGGTATCGTATCCCAGTTTTTGCGCCTGTTTTTCAGTTAATCCTGTCATTGAGATATTTAATGAATGATATCGCAGAACAGCTGAGCCTAAAACACCTTCAAAATCTTCAACGCCACCGCAAGCATTAATTGCGGCAACCCGCCCTTCTTTATTTGCAGTTGATCCTAGAGGAATCCATACAGGAGTATTAGAGACCATATTAATCTTTTCTACACAATCACCGCAGGCATAAATATCGGTGATATTTGTTTGAAGCCGGCTATTTACTTTAATAGCTCCAGTTATACCGAGTTCGATACCAGCTTCTTTTGCAATATTAACAACAGGACGAACACCTGCTGCAATAATTACCATGTCTGTCTCAAATCCCATGCCTTTTGATGTTAAAATCCCATGAACATTTTTCTCTCCGACAAATTCAGTAACAGTGTCTTCGTTTATAATCCGGACAAGGTTATCTGAATTTTCTAAAATGTAGGCTTGTATGAGGGAAGAAATATCTTCATCAAATACAGAAAGAATGAATGGAGATTGTTCTATTAAAGTTATATTTTTTTTGTTTTTTACAAAAGCTTCAATAAGTTCAATTGCAATGTATCCACCACCAATAATAGTAATATTTTGAAAATTTTGCATTGCATTTTTTATCTTAATACCATCTTCTAGCGTTCTTACGGTGAACACATTTTCCAAATTACAATTTTTAATTTCTGGAATATATGGTAAAGAACCAGTTGCAATAATAAGCTTATCATATTCTATAAATTCGCAGCTGCCAATCTTTAAATTTTTAACTAATATTTTTTTATCTGCAGGTAATATTTTAGTTACAAGATATTCCGTATGAATATTAATTCCGCTTTTTTCAAATTCTTCGGCAGTTCTTACTATAAGTTTATGCCAGTCTTCAAAATCTCCTGCAATGTAGTAAGGTAAACCACAGGAAGAATATGATACATGTGTATCTCTCGTGTAAATATGAACTTCTGAGTCAGGAAGCATTCTTTTTGATTTAGCAGCAGCTTTAGCGCCGGCAGCCACTCCGCCTATAATAACTATTTTCATACAAAAAGTATTTTAAAAAATTTTGTAAAAAACAATTAGTTTGTAGGGTAAATTTAAAATAAAAATAATAGACTTTTTTATTATATTAAACAGTATAAATCTCTGTTGACAAGTATACATATTAAGATAAAATTAGAGTGAAGAAGAGACTGCGATATGTTTTATTTTGAAAATTTTAATGGATACAAAGTTTTAAAAAGTGATTATTTAAAAGAAATTGCGGCTTTTTTTACAACAAGAAACGGATTTGATTTTAGTCTGGTTGATTCAACACGTATTATTTCACCTGTACAGACCCATAGTGATCATATTGAATTTGTTGATGAGCGAAACAATTATCCCGATTGCGATGCTCTTATTGTTAAAACTCAAGGAGATTTAATTTATCTCCGCTTTGCGGATTGCACGCCTTTAATTTTTTATGACAAAAAACAAAAACTCGCAGCAGTTTCTCATGCTGGATGGAGAGGAACGGCAAAACAAATAGGAGTTAAAACAATACAGAAGATGAATTCTGAACCTCAAGATATTATTGCACTTATTGGCCCCGCAATTTCATTATGCTGTTATGAAGTATCAGAAGAAGTTAAAGAGCAGCTTCTTGCAACAGTTAAAAATAAAACAGGACTTTATAATGGGAGAAATGTTGATTTAAAGAGAATAAATGCACGACAGCTTGAAGAAATCGGAGTTAATACAATCGATATATGTCCTTATTGTACAAGCTGCAACAACGACCTGTTTTATTCTTACCGCAGAGAAAATGCTACAAATCTGAGACATTACGCAGCTGTGCTTATTTGAATTTGGGCAGATTCAGATTTTGCAGGATTATTTATTTGAAACTCTGCCTGTTTAGCTTTTGCAGCTTTTCTCTTTTTATCAAGCATATTTGTTACATAGATATTTAGGTTAGGAATACCTAAGCCTAATACCAGGCCGGAGAATAGATAACCGGAAGCTTGAGCAAAATTTAGTGTTCTTAGTCGTTTTCTTGTTTGTTTTTGAACGGTTTTATCTAATTTTTTTAAATCTTTAAGCATTTCACGGAAGGTTTTACTTACAAGCTTGTCGCCATCTTGTTTTGTTGTTGAAATACCATTATCTGCAAGAGTTTTTATAATAATTTCATCTCTTGTTTTTAAAGAACCATGAAAAGTTCGCTTTAGAGTTCCAATGAATCCCTTAGAATTTTCACGAGTATATTTTTCTCTATAATTCATAACTGTCTTATTTAAACGATCAGCTACGATTTTGTTAACAATATCTCCTAGTACAAGCCAGCTTAAGTAGCCTAAAGTATCTTTTGTTAAGACTTCGCGGAGTTCATCTTTATCACGTGCAGACAAAATTCTTGAAACAACAGTAATACCATAGACTCCCTTTAATTGATTTATAGTTGGCATTTTACCGGTAAAGGACATTTTATCCATAAATTTACCAGGAGATTTTATAAATGATAAAGGAGTCATTCCTAATGTTCCTAAAATCATACTAAAAAAGGCTAGGCTGCTTGCGCCTTTGATAGTTTTAAAACCTGCACTATTATCTTTTGTCCTGCCTTCAACTCCTACAAAACCATCAGTTCCGGTTTTAAGTTTTGAAAGATACATATTAATAGGCTGTACTGAAAGTCCAATGAGAGATGCTATTGCAAATCCCATTGCAGAACGTGTTTTCATGAATTTTGTAAGCCCTTTTACAAAAGAATTTTCATGAATTGTTTTTCCGGATTTAATCTGTTCTACAAAAGCATCTTTAACTTTTTCTTTATTAAAAGAATCAGATACTATGTAAATATCATTTAATAAAGATTTTAAATTTGTTTTACTAAAATTTTTTTTATCTGCTGATTCAAGGATATATTCTGTTTGTGCACCGGTACTAGAAGTGATTTTATTAATAATAACTTCTCTTGATTCATTAGTTTTCTTCTTAACCCATTCATTAAATTTTATCTTTTTATTTAATGAATTATCTATCGATTTTGCCACATCATTAATTGTATCATTGGAAATTCTTACGTAACCTTCCGCATCTTTGCCTTTTGTATCAGGACTATATACTTTTATATTTTGAAGAGTCTGCTTTATGTAATCTAGTTGGGTTTTATTATCTCTTATTTGTTGAGCTTTGTTTTCTGCAAGTATATTCAATGTTTTAGGAGCAGTAAAAAACTTGTTAACATTTAATCCGTATTGTTTATTTAATCCCCAGGCAATTAACCAACCTGCTCCGGCAGCAAATAAACCCATGAAAGTATCATTCAAAGTTCCAGAACTTTCACGTCTTAGGGTTTCCATGCCGGCAGTCGGACCTCGTTTTATCATATCACTTGCAGTCCTTGGAGTTACCATAAAGCACAAATCAACCCCATTTGCACCAATTGCCTGATTCGTTGCAAGAAAGCGCATGGTTGTGTCTATAGGTCCTTTAAATTGAGGATTGTATTGTTGTTGAGTTGATTGTACTTTCATTATCTACTTTCACGCTGTTTTTTGATTTGCTCTGAAACCTTGCGTTAATGTTGAATATTCAACATTTAAAGGCGTATGAGCAATTTTTTGTTCTTGTTTTTCGGCTTGTATTTCTTGCTGTTGTGTATTTTCGCGGGCTTTTTTTAAGGCCAGCTCATGTTTTTTCTTTGTGCTTTTTCTTGTAAATATCGGAATAATAATCCCTAATAGTGCTAATGATACACCAAGGTTAACAGCTTGGCAAGCAGAACGGAGATTTGTTGCACGTTTCAATTCTTTTTCAGTCTTTCCGATAACTTCTTCGGAAGATTTTATGTTAACATCTTTTACCCAGTGCCAGAGTTTTTGGATAGTATTTTCATTTCCTTTCAATTTATTTGTATCATTAAGAAGAGTAATTCCTGTGTGTTTTTGAAAAATAGTAGCAGCGGCTTTTGCGGCATAATCTCCTAAGAAATATAAGCTAGAGAATGTTGCAATATCTCTTACAGTAGCTTCTGCGAGTTCATTTTTGTCTTCTGCTGCAGCCATACGAGAAGCAAATGTTGCTGTAGAAATAATTCTGGCTTGATCCATTGTCGGGAACATTCCTTTAAATTCCAACATATTCATACTTGGCTTTTTCATCATCGAAAGAAGTGCTGTGCCAATCATTGCTGATATTGAAATTATTTTTTGTTTTAATAATCCTTTTTGGGCATCGGGATTTTGTTCTATAATATTTTTATTTTTACCAAAATCGTCATAAATAGGAGCTCCTTTTACTCCTGATATCTTGCTTGTTATCCAGCGGTTAATATATTGCATCGAAATTGCAAGAGGCAATATTACTGCTAATCCAGCCAAACTTTTTGTTCTTACAAGCTTTTTACTTTGTTTTGCAAATTCTTCAATACTTAAATTATTGTTTGGTTTTTGAAATTCTTTGAAAAATTTTACTGAATCTTCAAGCATTGATTGGACAGAAAGAGCTTTAACTTCTTTTTCCCCGCCAATTTTAATGTTTTCGGCGACATGTGTTTTGGCTATTATTGACTTGACAACTTCATTTAAGGAGTTGATTTCTTTAGGTGTTTTTTTAAATGTTGTTTTATACCAATATGATAATTTTTGGCTGAGAGTTTTCTTTTTATCCGGCGTTCTTGTAATATCTGCAAGCTGTTTTGCATATGAATCCAAATCATTTTTTAAAATTTCACGGAATTTAACATGTTTATCTCCGTCAAACCCTTCAATATCACCTAAAATATTCTTCAAAGATTCCATTATTTTATCTTCGGAAGAGGCTTTTGAATAATATTCGGCAGCCTTATCTACAAGAGTGCTATCAGCCCAGCATTTGGACATGTTCACTCCTTTGGGCATAAAAGCGGGATTAATACATTTTGCGATACCTAAAGTTACAAGACTTGGTATTAAACAGTTAACCACAAGGCCGGAAGATTCTCTTCTAAATGCTTCAAATCCGGCAAACCAATTGGTCATAGATTCAACAATTGTTCTCGGTAAAATTGCAGACAGCATGTCAATTACTGTAACATTGACCATTGGCATTCTTTCACACATCTGAATACCTTGCAAAGCAATCGAACCCAATCCTTTAAAACTTGGAGTTTTCTCATCTTGTTTTTTACGGGCTTGAGGGCTATTTATTCTGCTAGTACTGTCTACATTGATTTTGTTTATCATACACATATACTTTTCTATATAAGCCGATTATATCAGCTTAGATATATATTTAAAAGCCGGTAAAAATAAAAATTGCTATAGAAATATGTTTTGTAAAGAAAATGTAAAGATGATTTTTTGAATATTTTTTTTATGTATGGAAATATAAGGGCTTTTATATCTGAATATTCTATAAGTTTTAATGAAAATGAAATATACATATTTAAATTGTAAAGAATTTTATAAGAAATATTTTTGTAAATTTTTGTAAAGATTTTAAATAAAAAGTTTATAGCGGAAGTTAATTTCACTATAAACTTAAAATTTTAAGTATTTATGTTTCTAAGGTATTATTTTGTAAGAAAATCATAATAAGTTTTTAGCTTTTCAGATAAATTTTGATTTGATTGTTCATCATCATCAATAATGGCACTTTGAACAGCAAGAATTTCGTTTCCGGTTATTGCATTTTTGTCATCTAATGCCTGGGCTGTTGTGAGCAGATATGCTCCCGCTTCGTTAGTAGATATTTTATAATCTTTATCCTGATCTAATGTAGCTATTGTTAAAGCAACTTCGGTTGCAAGAAGTGATTCTTCCGAATCATCTAATTGCCAATTATCGATTTGTGACATATCTAAATCTTTAAACTTTTCCATAGCTTTTAATGCTTTTTGCTCTGCAACAGCTTTAGTATCACCTGTCATAGTGTATCTGTTAATAAGTTCCGTGAATAACATTTCTTGGAAATTTATATTCATATCCTTATTTTTAGAATCTTTTAATCCATCTCTGTCATAATACTCAACAAATGCATCACCAAAGGCTTTGTATGCATCTTTTAGTTCTTCTGTGTTTTTGAATCCATCTTTACAATGTTCATTAAAACTTGTTTCTAAATTCTCCTGTGTAAGACTTTGTTGGAAATCTACATATTGTTTGCCTTTAATATAGTTCATAAGCCTTGTTTGTGCGGTTTTATCATCAAGGGTTTGACCATAACCTTCGGCCACTTTAGACATAGCTCCATATTTTGATATAATATCATTTTTAAACTCTTCCGGCAGGCTTTCAAAGTTGATACTGCTATTTTGAAGTAATGTTTTTACTTTCTCTTCATTACTTTGCTGTTCAGTTTCTGATTTGGTTTCATTAACGGCAGGTTCTACTATAGGCTGGGAATCTAAGCCTAAACTCTGTTTTGCAATATCAACAATTTGTGACCAAACATTGGATTTTATTTGATATTGTTCATTCTGCTGAACAACAAATTGTTTGCCGTCACTTATGTTTGTATCATTTTCTCCGAATTGGGATTTATTAGTTTCAACTTGATTTGCTTTTATAATATTAAATACGGAAGTCCATTGGTTGTAATTAAGCGTAACATC
>CALUVK010000051.1 GCA_944324205.1 Candidatus Gastranaerophilales bacterium
CAGGTTGTAACTGATATTTATAACGGTACTGATTCAACCGGAAACAATGTTGAGCTTGAACGCGAAATGATGGATTTGTCGAAAACGGGTACGAAGTTCCTTGTCTTATCAAATCTTGAACAGAGGCAGTTTACGCATATTTCGGAGGCGATAAGGGGGCAGTAAGAGGTTGAGAGAAATAACTGAGTATTAGTTACTTAGTTGCTCGCTCACTTAATAAAAGGAGGTTAAAATGAGTTTTAATATCTTTGATATAGCCGGTTCAGGCATGACGGCACAAAGAATTAAAATGGATACGATATCCAGTAATATTGCGAATATAAATACAACAAGACAGCCCGACGGTGCCAAAGGTGTTTATATTAAAAAAGATGTATCATTCAGAACTATATACGAAGATACAGTTAACCGCGGATATTCTAATTTTGCATCAAACAGTCCTGATGCGGAATTTGATCCGCGCACGGGAAATATGCTTATAAATGCAAATATAGCATTAAATGAAGGAATGCTGACAGGAGGAGTTCAGGTAGATGAGATTTATGAGGCGGAAAACGGAGTAAAAACGGTTTATGACCCTTCTCACCCTGATGCTGATGAAGAAGGATATGTGGATTTACCGAATATTAATCTGGTAGAGGAAATGGTCGGTATGATTTCTGCCTCAAGAGCGTATGAAGCAAACGCTACGGTTGCAGAGAACGTTAAGACTATGATGCAGAGTGCGATGAATATTTAGGGAGTATAGATTATGGATTTTTCAGTCGGAATAAGTGAATTTAATACAAATTATACCAATCTGAATGCAATAGATGAGTATAATAAATTTTTGCAGGGTAATGCGTCATTTGAAATTGATAAGACGGCTTTTGACGAAGAATTGGAAAAGGCTGCAAAGAATTATCCTGTTAAGGATAAGCACGATCCGACAGGCTTAGGGAATTTTGCTTCTCAGATGGGTAATGCGTTTTCAGAAAGCTTGAATGCAGTCAATAATAACAGAATTACAGCCGACAGGATGCAGGAAGATATTGCAATGGGCGGTTCTACAAATATCCATGATGCAATGATTGCTGCTGAAAAAGCTTCTTTAAGTATGCAAATGGCTATTCAGGTGAGAAATAGACTAGTTTCAGCTTATACAGATATTACAACAATGGCTATTTAGTTAATTTGCATTTCCCAGGCTTTTCTAGGGCAAACTGCAGAACAAATACCGCAACCTATGCACTTTTCATTAATAGATTTATAAGTTTTTTCATCCTTTACAATGGCTTTTTGAGGACAATTATTAAGGCAGATGTCACATCCGATACACTTATTTTCGTCCCAAAGAGGTTTTCTTAGTCTTCCCTCTCCTGTTTGTGAGAGTTCGTATACTGCACCGTCATCTTCGACTAAATCACCAAATAATCCTTCTTTAAACCATTCTTTTTCTTTAAATTCTTTGACTGTAATTTTTTTCTCTTTTAATTCTTTAGGAAGCGGAATAATCTTTGTCCATTTAGAAAAATCCAGCAATTGCTCTTTAAGTTCAAGACGTCCGATTTTTTCTAAAAAAGGAACCATGCCAGATTTAAGAAAATCTTTATCCAGTTTGTCAAGTTTAACCATTTCAACACATTTTGCTAGGCCTTCGACATTACCTCTTACATATACAATTCCGCCAACCATTCCAACACAGGAGCGATTACCTAAAACAGATGGCATATCATCGCAATCATAACCACAAATTACAGAAATTCCGCCGCTCATAAATTCAAAGCTGAAAGAACCTGTGCTTTTAAGCACCCAAAATTCTGGCGGTTCAAATTTAGGGTCATGCTTCATCAAAGCTCCTGAACGTGTACCAACACGCCCTCCGATATAAATTTTACCTCCGGCTGCACAATGAGCAGATGTATCACCGCCGTCTCCTTTAACAATAATTTCTGCTCCAGAATTAAGCCAGCCAACATCAGCAGGGGCAGAACCTTCTACTACAATTGTAGTTCCGTTCATTGCCATAGCGCCGACTCTTTGTCCGGGATTAGAAACTTTAAATGTTAAAGTTTTACCATTTTTTGACCAGCTGGAGCCGCCGATATCGTGTTGTCCGCATGCTTCTATTTCAAAATCCGTTATTCCTTCTTCAATTTTTTGATTAATAGCTTGAAGAAGTTCTTGTGTCGACATTCTTACATTATTTTTTAAAGTCTTTATTTTGCATACGGCCATAATTTGTTTCCTTAATTCGAAATTATTATATCAAATATACATTGGTCCGTCAAAATAGAATCATATCTTGTTTGCTAGAAGACTGTCTGTAATTAAAGTTTAGTATTTTCATCAAATTTGAAATATTCTATCATATCTAAAATAGAGAAGAGTTCCTTGTAAAATTTTTGTATCGTTTTAGGCGAGGTGAGAGGTGTAAACAACCCTCCTAGTTCAAAAAGATTTTTATTTGTCGATATTGCAAACATGATATTTCCGTCATTAAATGAACACTTTGCCTTGTTTGTTCCAAAAGCTGTTTGAAGTTTTAAAAAACGTTCCATAAATCCTGGAGTTATATGATATCTGGCTTCGACTTGATCATATGCAAAAACTTTGAACCTTTTATTAAACATAGGATCTTCAAGTTTAATTTCTTGAATAGAGTACCACTTTTGCCTTTCGTAGAAATTTAATATAATAACTGCAATTATCAAAATGGTTAAAAAAATCTGGCATATTAAAATTTTAATGTCTCTAAACATATAATAAAGAAACCATATTAGAATATATGATGCTATTAATGCCCAAACGCCATTTAGTTTATTATGAACCATAGAATCATTTCTGGTTGTAACAATGATTTGAGATTCAATTTTTTTGTTATAAGGAAAACTGATTATTACTCCTTTAAAAACTCTTATAACTCTTCTGTTTTTTCCGGAACCTTGAACATCCAAAAGTTCTGTTTCAGCGATTTTAAAATCTATCCCGTTATGACTTCCTTCAAAGACATCATCTATTTTTTTATAGTTATATACACTAAACAATTCGCTTTCACGTTTCTCATCATCTGTGAAAATATCTTTAGAAAAAGACCATTTCAAATTGTCAAAACATTTAATAATGTGGTATCTGCAAGAGGCCTTTATGCTTTTTGCAAAACTTGAATTTGCAAGAAAAGGTAAGGCTATTATAAAACCTCCGAGTATGAAAACGAAGAACGTTATAATTATAAAAAAGTCATCATATTTGCTCAGTTTGAGGAAATTGTTTATATAATCTATTAAAACAAAGCAAAAGAAAGCAATTAATAAAAATTCTAATATACCAAATTTTAAAAGTTCTTTTTTTCTATCACTTTCAGCACTTTTTAGTATTGGCAGAATTTTATTATATATTTTGATAAATCCAGTTTCATTACTCATAGCCCTATATTATCCTATATTAGGATGTTGAAACATACTATATGTATATGAGTTATATTGTTAGAAATAAAACCGAGTAAATAATTTATTGCGGAATTTTTATGATAAAATAGTATTATCAAATAATTTATAAAAAGAAAGGAATTAATCAAATGGAAAAGATAGCAGATATCGGTGTTTTTGGCGGTTCAGGGTTTTACAAGTTTTTAGATGATATAAAAGAGGTAAAAGTAGAAACTCCTTACGGAATGCCGTCTGATAGTCTGTTTGTCGGTAAAATCGGCAGTCATAATGTAGCTTTTATGCCGCGTCATGGCAGAAGTCATACAATTCTTCCGCATTTGATTAATTATAGAGCTAATGTTTGGGCAATGAAAGAAATTGGTTGTAAACGTGTAATTTCACCTTGTGCAGCAGGAAGTTTGCAAAAACATGTTGAGCCGGGTAACTTTGTAATCTGTGATCAGTTTGTTGATTGGACAGACAGTAGAAAATCAACATTTTTTGAAGGTCCGATTGTAACTCATCCATCTGCTGCTGAACCTTACTGTCCTGAACTTAGAAAACTTGCAATCGAAACAGCTAAAGATTTGGGAATTAAAGTTCATGAAACGGGAACTGTTGTTGTAATAAACGGTCCAAGATTTTCTACAAAAGCAGAATCAAAATTCTTTACATCTCAAGGATGGGAAGTAATTAATATGACCGCATTTCCTGAAGCTTATCTGGTTAAAGAAATGGATATGTGTCCTTTGAATATTTCTTTAATCACCGATTATGACGCAGGACTTGTCGGGGATGTTCCGCCGGTTTCTCATCAGGAAGTTATGCATGTATTTAATAATAATCTGGATAATTTGAAAAAACTTTTATTTACTATGATAGAAAAAATACCTGCTGAAAATAATAATTGTGAGTGTGCAAATACAAGAAAGAGTTCACAGGGATAGAAAAAAAGTGATTAAGTGACTTGGTGGCTGAGTGACTAAATAAGATTGAAGGAGAAAAAATGTTATCAAGAGCAGTAAGTACACTATTTTATTTCTACTATTTGCTTATAATTATTAGGATATTTTTAAGCTGGATACCGTCAATTGACTGGATGAGCCAGCCTTTTGCGGGAATAAGAGCTGTTACAGATCCATTTTTAAATATTTTTAGAGGGATAATTCCGCCTATTGGTATGCTTGATATTTCGCCTATTGTAGCAATTATTCTTCTTCAAATATTACAAGGGCTTGTTGTCGGATTTCTTAATAGCTTGGGATTATGATAGATTTAGAACAGATAAAAAAAGCAATTGCATATACACAAGCTGGCAAATTTGAAGAAGCGTGTGCAATTTATAATCATTTATTAAGTAATAATTCTGATAATCCAGATTTATTATCAATATTAGGACTTTGTTATGTAAATATTGGAAATTTTGAAAAAGCTTCTGAAATACTTGAGAAAGCTTGTAATATTAAAAAGACGCTAGGTACAGTATCAGCACTTGGTTTTGCAGAATTTGAAAGAAAAGATTATAAAAAAGCAGCTGAAATTTTGGAAAACTCACTTGAATATGGCGAAAATGCGGATATATATAATAAGCTTATTATAAGTCTTTTTGAGATTAAGAACTATAAACGTGCTGTTGAATATGCAGATAAAATGTATACTCTTTATCCCGAAGATTATCGCGCTATATCAAATAAAGTAAAGGCATTAACACAATCTGGCAAACTTATGGATGCGCAGCAGCTTTGTATAGAAGCAATAAAGAAAAATCCCGATATTTCGGTATTATGGTTTCAATTAGGTTTCTTAAAAGAGTTAATTTACAGTGACGATAAACAGGCGAGAGAATGCTATAAAGCTGCGGCTGATTTAGGGAATCCGGATGCAGATTACAATATTGCGGTTAGTTGTGTTAAGCTGGGCGAATTTGAAGAAGCTGAAAAATATTACAAAAAGATGCTTGAAAAATCGCCTGATGATATTGATACAATGACATCTTTAGGGATGTGTTATTTAACACAGAGAAAGTTTAAAAAAGGATATGATTTATTTTTCAGGAGAGATAAATCACACCTTAAAGATAAAACTAAGAATCCTTGGCAAGTTGGAGATAAGATTGAAGATAATGTTATTGTAATGTGTGATCAAGGTTTTGGTGATCATATTCAATTTATAAGATATCTTCCATTTGTTCCTGCAAAGCATATTCAAGTTGCAGTACCTAAAACCTTGAAAGAGATTTTTAGTAAAAATTATCCTGATGTCGAATTTATTGATTATGATGAAATTAATCCGGAAATTCAATCAATGCGGGTGACTGATTTAGCGTACATTTTAAATATGGATTTTGATCATATTCCTTTTAGTTCAGGTTATTTGAAAAGTTCTGCTGCAGAAATTAAGAATAAGAAATTAAAAGTAGGGCTCTGTTGGGAAGCTGGTTCTGCCGGAATAAGAACAATGATTAATCGAACAATCCACATTATCTGTTTTGAACCTATATTAAATCTTGAAAATATTCAAGTTTATTCCTTCCAAGTAGATGATACTTTTAGCGGATGTGTTAAATACCCTCAGATGATTAATTTAGGTAAGGATTTTAAAAGTTTTGCGGATACGGCAAAAGCATTAATGGCAATGGATGTTTTGGTTACGGTTGATACTTCTGTTGCACATTTAGCGGGAGCATTGGGGATTAAAACATACTTGCTTCTTCCTTATGCTTCTGATTGGCGCTGGTTTAGAGACACAAAAACTACTCCGTGGTATGACAGTGTAGAAATCTTTAAACAAATAGACCATATCTCCTGGAAAGAACCTATTGATAAAATTGTTGAAAAGTTAAAAGCGCAAAAATAATTTTTACAGGGTTTAATTAAATATGCTTATAAAACCAAAGATAACAGTGAGCCCAATCGACAAAAGAAAACTTTGTGCTTTTAACATAAATCATCCAATTCTAGGCAATTTAAGTTTAGATAGCCATATGGAATATAATAATGGTTTTAAAAGACTTTATTTAGAGTTGAAAAATCGTCAGGAAAAAATTCTAGGTTCTGAAGAAATATCATTAAACGATGAAAATGGAAAAATGTTGGGATTGAATATTATAGTAGATCCGGAATATCGCAATAATGGCAAAAAGAATTTTCGTTTCGGGGAAATATTGCGTCTTGCAAGTATAATAGAAATGCTAGAAAATAATAAGCAAAATTTTAGAATATTTTCTAAGTCAACAGCTATTTATTTTCATTCGAAATATAAATTTGAACCGGATATAACATCTTTTCAAGATAGAGATAATGTCTTTAAAACAATTGCAGAAGATGAATCTGAAGGTTTTGAAGATTTATCTAAAATGGCAAAAGAAAACTTGCAGCAAACAAAAATTTGTCATTCTAACGCAAAGCAGCGAGGATTATGTCTAGTAGCAAATCGACTTGCTCAAAAATATATAGATCGTGCAGAACAATTTGGAAGTCAGGGGTATAAAGCACATCCTTTTATGTATGGTATAGACATGGTTTTAACAATGCACAATGTTATAAAGAACAGAACGTATTTTAATGAACTTTTCAAAAAGCATGGAATCGATTATACAATTTAATGAAATTAAAATTCTAAACGCCGGAACCTTTTACCTCAATTTTTTTTAGTCTTTGTTCGATTCTGCGATACCACTTTAATTTTCTTTGGAAAAGAGTCATATATCCTTTAAAATTGCCATTGCTTATGTCTTTAAATTGTTTATCGCAAAGTGCTTCCAGTGTTTTTGCAAGATATTCAGAGTATTCTTTTCTATTTGGTTTATCATTATCAAGTTCTATCAAATCACCCATTTCAACCAGAACTTCCGGTCTATTGTCGCGCAAAAACATGTAATTTACAGCAATTGGCATAAGAGCAACTTTACCATATTTTTTCGCAGCTTTTTCTGCAATATAAGTTAATCCTGTTTGAAATTCTATAGGTCTGTGATTTGGGGGTTTAATTATACCTTGTGGAAAAAGATATAAGATATTATTTGAATCTCCAAGGATTTCCACAGAATATCTTAAAGCTTCCATAGAAGCCTGGGCAGATTTTTTGTTAACATTAAAAGCGCCGCCGCGTCTTAAAAGCGGAAATCGATTTAATTCTTCTACCATAAGTCGGATTTCTTTTTTAAAAATTCTGTTACAAATATTATACCCGACAATACCATCCCACCAGTTATTATGCGGTGCAAAAAGTATTATGGGTGTATCAGGTTCTTTTTTATAGAAATTCTCGGCACCTTTATACCGGAATGCATAAAATCTATTCTCAAGCATTCCGTAAAAAAATCTATCAGCTACCCACAACCAAAACGGCGAAGTCTGTGCCGGACGAAACTTTTCATCAATATTACGGAGTTTTGTCGGCGGTACTTCCGAATATAAATCCTCTAAATTTATCATATATATATAATACACATTTAAGTCATTTTTGTGAACACCTCGTTGACTAAAATTAATTAAAGTTTACAATAATTAATAATACGGGAGTTAAGTTTATGAGAAAATGGATAATTTGCCTGCTAGGTATTAGTGTATTATTTTTGTTCTATTTTTTCAGCCGGAATGTTTTAATGTATGTTTACCTTAATCCATATACAGAAATTAAAACTTTTTCTTATATTGCCAAAACAATAAAAGAACTTGATAAAGCATTTAAGTATGCAAAGTTTTCATCTTCGCGCGAAGGTTATAAATATGATTATTTGTATTTTAATGCTTACGGATCAGGATTTGTAAAAAATAACCGGATTCCAAATGATTTAGATTTTGCTCTCGGTATTAATCTAGGAGAATATAATTATAGCGGAAACAACGCATACGAGATTTCTCAAAATATTGTTGATAAAATGAATTCTTTTGAAAGCGGTGTTATATTTTATTTCAACATGTTTGATAAAAAACGCATATATACAACCTATACACCTCTAGGTTTAATGGGGTTGCATGCAAGACAAAGAGCTGATAATATCAAAAATATTTCAGAAGGTCTTGCAGAAACTTTTTCAGACAAAGATTACGTAAAGTATACACAAAAGACTCTTCAGGATGAGGAAAATGTTTTTAATGTTGATGTTCCATATATTATGAAATCCGGAGAAATCTTAATAGAAAATCGAATTCCAATAACACTTTATAGTGATTTAGTTCGATATAATTCTATAATGCCGTCTTATATGCGGGAAATCTCTATTATTCCGGAGTTTTATGTAACTATAAATAATTCTGGAAGATCCAAAGTTATAGAGATTATTCCGGAATCATTTTTAGGTAACAGGTTGCAATTATCAAGAAGATTTTTTGCTTCTAACGTTTTTGTACACAATAAATCTGTTAGTTTTTTAAAAGATATTTCTTATATTAATGATAAAGAAAAGTATTTATACTATCGCCAGCTTTCATTTAAACGACATTTGCAAGAGATGAACAATATTTTGATAATGGAGGATCGTCCGGTCAAATTATTGAAGCGGCTTATGCAGACTGCAGATATAATTTCGCCAGTGCTTCCGGTTGAAACATATAATGAAATCAGTGAATTTGTTTATACAAATTTAAATAATCATGATATTCAGCTCTTGAACGAATATACAAATATTTGTGGAAACATATTTAATATTATGGATTCTCCATCTCTGTTTTTTACTCTTTTAAATAATGGGGAATTAGAAATAATGTATAAAAATATCCAATATACGATAGCCTCACTGGAGCGCAATGGGCGTATGGCACCTGAGAGTATTATACTTTTAAAAGATTTCCAGGAAAATGTTCTGGCTAAAATATTTGATCTAACAACAAGGAGTGAACTTAAAACTTTTAGGGAACAGGCTATGATAAAGTATGAAAAAGTATATAATACTGCATCAAAAACCGTTTTAAATTGTCTTAATAAGCCTGAAAAGATAAAAGAGTTTATTGATATATTTAACCAAATATATGAAAATGCCGGATTTCATAGAGTTTCGCTTTATTGGCTTGATAACAAGACCATAGGCATTGTAGAGGATGAATTTACAAAGAATATAAAAGATTTTAGTATGTTTGCAAAAGAAAACGAATTAATTGACATAGAGTATAAACTTATTAAACCTAACAATATTCCTGAAATGAAAATGCGCTATGATGTTTATGCAAGAGACAATTCTACTGATCAAGAAAATGAGTATTATAAGTTGTTACAGGATAAGTTGCTGAATGACAGAAAGAGGTTCAGTATAAAGAAAAAGATGATTTTAGCCGATTAATATTTCATAATGCTAAATGTTTATATTGCTGACTGTTTTTATAATGATAAGATGTTTAACGATGCTTGAAAATTCATGGAATAGCCTATTTAAGGTGATTTTGTTAATGATAAATAAGGCAAGAATAACACCTTATTTTATAAAAACAAACAGAAACAAAACTTAACAAATTGCTCTAAAATCAACAAATTTGCTTGCATTAAGAATTTTAGCAAATATTATATTATCATGATGTAGTATAACTATATCTATTGATAGCCGAAAATAGAGGACAATATGGCCAAAGACGTAATAGAAATAGAAGGTACGATATTAGAGTCCATGCCGAATGCGATGTTCAAGGTTAAGCTTGAGAATGGGCATGAGATTTTAGCTCATATATCCGGCAAGATAAGAAAGAATTTTATCAGGATATTGCCGGGTGACAGGGTAAAAGTCGAGATGACACCTTATGATTTGACAAAAGGCAGAATAACATTCAGATTAAAGTAAAAATAATATAAAGAAAAGGAATTAACAATGAAAACAAGATCATCAGTAAAACCTATGTGTGATAAATGCAAGGTTATTAAAAGAAAAGGCCGCGTAGCGGTAATTTGTGAAAACCCTAAGCATAAACAAAGACAGGGATAGGTTAGTGAACAGTGAATAGTGACTAGTGATTAGATTTTTCCTATTCACTACTCACTATTCACAAGTCACTGATTTTTAGAATTAAGTATTAGTAGAAAATTATAAAATAAAGGAAAGAAAACATGGCAAGATTAGTTGGGGTAGATTTACCTCGTAACAAAAGATTAGAAGTTGCTTTGACCT
>CALUVK010000052.1 GCA_944324205.1 Candidatus Gastranaerophilales bacterium
ATATCGGAAATGTTTCGTATTCATCTGTTTTTGGCTTCTTTTTCCCGAGATAGATACTTGTCATGCAAGTACCATTATCAAAATATTGAATTTTAAGCCAATTTAAACGACCAAGAAGTTTAAATTCATTCATCTACAGCGTTCCTTTCTATATTTTTATCGTCCCAGTTGGTTATGTCTTTTACTTCGGACATATCAGCAAGAACTCTTATTTTAGTCGTATTATCCATATCCAAAGCCTTACGGATTTCTACGGATTTTGGAAGTGTTTTCATCAACTGAAGCAAAACTGTTTTTTTGCACATAGCATTCTCATCTGTAACCCAAGGTGAATTTGCACTGAAATGAGGGTCTTTGATTTTTACATATTTTTTCTCTGTTTCATCAAATTCCATTTCAATATATGATTTTGAGTGTTTTTTGGCATGATTTATACATTCAGACTTGCTCATTACTTTAAAAACACTTGTACCATTTGCCAAATGTGCTATCGCATAATATTTAACAGGCTTACCTCTATTAACTTCGCCATTTTCATCTGGAATATCATAAGGTATATGTTTAATGTATTCCTGCGTACCATATTCATAGGCAAAGTAATCTTTATCATAGACAGTGTGCATACTGACCTTTAGTCCAAGTTCATGCCTGTAAAATAATTCAACGTACCCTTTATAACCAATAACAAACTGAACTTCTTTGAGTTTAGTCCATTTACCGTTGATTTTTCTTGAATTATTAAATACAAGAAAATATGCCTGCCCATCTACATCTGGCTCTAATCCTAATTGAGCAGCTTGAAATAAAGCTCCTAAAAAGGATTCTTGTGTGCATTCCGCAAGTTCGGGATTTTTCCGAACTGTTGTTAAGGCAATTCTGCCAAGCCTTTCGGCTGTCATGTGTGAAGGCAGAGCCTTACCCAATTCAGTTAAATTCTTTTGAATTAAGTCCATAATTGGCTTAGATTTCTGCCTTTGTTCAATTACTTGCGTTTTTAATTCTGCAATTTGTGTACTCATACTATCCTTTCTGTCTTGCGACCTTTTTTCTTTTTTTCTTGTTATATTGGCGTACATTTCCCATATTTTCACCGCAGAATGGGCAATAATAGTACCCAAATGATACTATTAGCTCATTCTTGCGTGGCGTACCACCGCAAAATTCGCATCTCATTTTGATTTAATCCTTTCAAATAGTTGGTTATGCAGCTTTTTTCTGTTTTAAAAATACTTTTAAAGACCGAGTGGTTGATTTATCCGTATATTTTTCATACAAATTATCTGCTTTTAGACGTTCAGTATTTACGACAGGTCTTTCTTCCGATAACCAAGATACCTTGAATTTATCGGTTAAAATTCCGGCATGGGTGTTAATGATATTTTTGAGTTCTGCTTCTAACATCTTCTTTTCTACATCAAGAGTTTTTATTCCTGCTTTGACTTCCTGTAATTTCTCAATCTTCTCTTCGACATCTTGATATTCTAAATAATCCTCGCTATGCGTAGAATATACCTTTGATAATGTATTACTATCTTCCGGACTTAATGCAGGCATGGTTTTTGTCTGAACACAATTCCAAAATTCTACAGCCATATCCACCATAATATTAAATAATTCTGCATCAAATTCAATTTTTCGGTACTTAAATTTTTGACCGCCAATTAGGACTGCAATATAACAAACTTTTTTACCTAAAATTCCCATATACCAAATGCACTGCAAAACATATTCATAAGGGGTATTCTGCTTTATAATTTCTTTTTTCTCGCCATTTTCTTCTACTATTATTACTTCGTCTTTCCATTCATCTTGCTTATAGCTACTGCAAGTTTTACATTCCAATAACTCTTCAGAACCTACAATAAGTCTATCAACGTGAGCGGCAAGAAATGGATATTTTTTATGAAAGTATATTTTATTTGTTTTGCGGACTTTTTTGCCAATTTCTTTTGCAAATTTCTGTGCAACAAAATCTTCAAGTTCTACACCAAGTTGAACAGCTTCATTATCTGATAGATCATCAGGTTCAATTTCTCCAGTTTTTTCAAGCCACAAAGTTAATGGGGTTTTCCATCTGCTCATCATCATAACTGATGCAATATCAGAACCGCCAATATACTTTCTGCGTTCTTCTGCGGTAAACATAAGTTTACTCCTTTCTGTGTTTAGTAAAGTTCATTATCAAAACTGCCATTAACAGTAAGATATGTGTAATCATTATAGGCAGTGTTATCTTCAATAAAAGCATAATCTGTCGTATCACTACCGTCTGCAAAGGCTAAAATCAGTTCAGCATCTTTGTTTTCAATCCTTTCTAACTCTTCAATAACCTCTTTAACCTTCATTTTCTTCTCCTTTCTTTGGCACAACAACTAAACCTGCATAGATAAGACATAAAAAGACAGTCTTACTATGGGGTTTTTATTTGTATTGCCTTTAAAACCTACTCTCTCTAAAATTAAAATGTTGTTTATATTATTAATCGACTTTGTTAATCTGTCAATACATATTGACAAGAAAAAAATATTGCATTACAATTTGTCATAGCTAGGAAGTGCGAAAAACTGTCTGTAAGGACAAGATATTACAATTTGTAAAACTTTTTGTTCAATACAATGTGTCAATACATATTGACACAGATATAAGGAGAGTTATGGCTATTATAGAATCTTTACAAGACATTAGAACTAAATTTAAACATAAAGATATTTTTGAACAATATGCAAAAGAAATTGAAAAAATTTCTGCAACAGAATATGCAGAGATTCTTGATACAACAAGACAGAATATAAGCTTAAAATTTAAAAATGATTCATACCTGCTTCTAAAAGAACAGTTACGCTTAGTAAAACATTTAGAAAATATTAATGCTACAAATTCACAGTTATACCAAAAACTCTATATAGATACACGAAAAGATTATAATGAATCCGAAAATTCCAATATTCCTGTTCGTGCCGAAGTGTCTGCAAGTTGCGGTACAGGAAGAGATGTTTATGATGAAGATATTACCGATAAATTATCTCTACCAAATAAACTGCTTGATTTTTTCAAAGCTAATAAACACATGACAGAAATAATTTATGCCAAAGGTGATAGTATGCTTCCGGAGATTAATAACAATGATATGTTATTAGTTGATAAATCTCAAACAAATATTCGCAACGGTTGCATATACGCTTTTAATTATAATGGTGAGATGATGTGCAAACAGCTAAGTACAAGTAATGATAATGTTATAGCAGTATCAAAAAATCAAAGCTTCCCACCGTTCATAATTGATAAATCCTTGCATTTTAAAATCATCGGGCGTGTTGTTGGTTTATTCCATTCGGTTCAGTAAAATTTTTGTCTTTCAAAATATTATCATAACCTGTAAAATTTAACTCATAATTGCCATCAAAAGTTGCATTACAGTTATTACAATAATATCGGTAGGATAATAGCAGTCCATCTATTTCACTGCCATAACATTCTATATTTTTGCTAAAACAAACCGGACATTGATAATCGTCCGGTTGTTCTTCCTCAATTCTATAACCGTTAGCTTCCCAGAAGCTTATAGATTGTTCATAAGTTTTTACTTCAAAATCCTTATCATAATCATCGTCCATTGTAAAATGTTCATGATAATATCTCGTAGCATCATCTATTACTTGTAATTTGGTTAAGTATTCTTCCACATATTCGTTTGTTTCGTCCTCGATATCAATTCGTTTGTACATATTACTACTCCTATAACTTCAAAACTGTAAAAATCCTCATTACATGCCGGACAATAGTATGCAAAATCTTCTTTGCTTGATTTGTATAATCTGCCATTACAACGAGGACATTTTATTTCAATGTTACAAATTTCCATCTAAAATATCCTTATATTCTTCAATAACTTCTTTAACAAACTGTTCCTGCTCTTTTTCATTAAGCTCGCCACAGCCTTCATATTCCCAATACAAAGATTTACCGTTGAATATCAACAGAGTTCCCATTGGGGTTAGCTTCCAATTCCAATTTCGTTTCATATCAAACTCCTTACCAGCTTGAAGAATATTCATACCAAGTATCTGGTTCTACATCTTCAAGTTGCTCAATAGTGCTTTCTAAGTCAGCAAAGTAGTATTCATCATATTCTGTGCTACCAAAGAAAAAGCCTTCTTGCGAAGGCAACAAAGAATCCGCTAAAGAATGATCTGCTAATACACGCCTACATAATTCAACAAGTTCTAGTAGTTGTTCTCCATAGACCTCGTAAATCCCACAATCATCAACACCTTCTTGAACATTATTTACAAACCACCTATGTATTTGATTTGCTTTTCTCCAGTATGCCTGTTCTTCAAGAATATACCGTATTTTGTTTAAATTAATCGGAATTGGAACATCATTTCTTTTCAGTGCAAGTGTTCCTGTAACGTTATTGAAGTCATAATTAGCTCCAACATACGTTTTTTTGTTTAAGTACATGTCTAAACCCATAATTTACTCCTTTCTTTTTAGTGAATTTGACAAGAAAAAACAGACGATAAAATATCGTCTGCTGCATAGTTTAGCTAACAACTGTATATATTTATTTCAAATTATCTTGATTCAATACATTAATATATACAGTTCGTTTATCATCAATAATACTGACTTTTTTAGCATAATCATCACCAAAGAATTGTTTTAAAATCTTTTCCATAAATTCTTTTTCCTGCTTATTCATTAGTTAAATTTCCTTTCTTTTATTTTAATTATTTGTATCAAACTAATCTATCACTCTTTTTACCAGCCATAAATTGCTTTCACATAGGGTTTAAGCGACTTGGTATAGTAATTTATGATACTGCGTGTAAGTTCTTTACCAGAGTATATAATTTCCAAGAAATTATCCAAATTCTTATCTGTCCTAGTTTCTCGAAATTCAATATAATTATGACCGTCATGATGCCAACCTTCAGATTTAATATTGAAGCCGTCAAAATAAATATGAAATTCATCACAAGCAAAATCTTGCAAAATTTCTTTTAAATTATTTCCAAGTAGCTTATAACCTTGAAACCTTCCATTCCAACGACCAATTGAAGCTATACATAAGATATTACCCTCTAGCTCCTTATCAAGATTATATTTTTCATCTTCTAGCCCAATATCTATATCGGCACAAATACATTTATAGATTGTTTCTTCAGAAGGAAGTTTATCATTATCATAATAGTACTGTTCTGTTTCAATAGCCCAGGCTTCATATTGTTTAAGTTCTTGATTACTAAGCATTCCATAGGTTTTAAAAATTGTTTTCATTATTATTTCTCCAAAAGTTTTTTTAATAAATTATATTTATCCGGATTTATTGATTTTCCAGATAAACATTTGCCATTTTTTGTAATACGTTTCATTTGTTCAATACTGAAATAATATTCATCAAGATTAAACGCACAAGAATATGCTCCAAATTGCAATTTAAATTTTGTTTGTGCAACAACAAAAAATTCAGTAATTAAATCAAAAAAATCACTCAAATCTTGACATTCGGACAATTTAATTTCTTCATCTGGGATTCCAGAAGCCTTAAACTCACCATGTCCTTTATGTTTTACATAATAGTCTAAGAATGGTTGATTTGGATCTTGCTTTGCTATCTCAATATCTTCATTACCAATAACCGACAAAAAGGCTTCTGCATTAATTAATCTTTTACCCACATCTGTTGTTGACATAAATCTATTAAATTCATCAGCTTGATTACTATTAACCACTTTGAAAAATAGGTATGCACCCATCACAAACTCCTTTCCATTACTAAGCAGGAATAAACAAAGGGAACAGAAAAACTCTGAACCCTTTGCTACCCCTCGCACATTAACAACTAATATTTGTTAATATTAACTTCTACCAGTTATGATTTAACCAGTAGTTAATGTTTAACTTTTTAAGTTAATATTAACTATTAGTTAATATATATACATGTAGTTAATAATAAGAATTAGTTAATATTAAATATAATAACTACTATAAGTTAATAAATATTTTTATGCAGCAATATATCCATGTGTGGTTTGCTGATAATCGTAACTCAACTCTTCTCCGTATGATTCATAATCAAAATGTCTTTCTAATAAACTACGACTTGCATATTCAATACCACCATAGACTTCTTCTATATATGTATAAGCCAAATCAGTATCATTCTCTGCTTGCAAATACGTATATTCATGATTTTTAACTTTATACTTTGCATCTTCTAAGCTGTATCCATTTCCAAGGAAATATTCAAAAGCTTCGCACTCTTCACTGCTAAGCTCTTCTAAAAATGCTGCAACTTCATTAAGTGTATGTATATTGCTCCATTCTGATACAGGATATGCACCGAAATCTTCCCAATCTGCAAGCATTATTTCCTCATACGGATTGCCGCAATCATCATAATAATTATTGCCATTATTGCAGATTTTAATTCTATTCAATACTGCATTTAATTCTTCGTCTGAAACAGGTAAATCTACCCATTCAAAAAGCAATTCACCTTCATTATATTTACCTAAATTTTGAATACATATACTTGGCATAAAATCCTCCTTTATTGCTATATTTGTAACTAAAAAAGTCAATAATTGTAACTATCTGCAATCATTGACAATAATTGAAAAGAAAACCCTTTGGTATAGACAATAGCCCGCAAGGGCGTATTATCTATATCCAAAGGGCATTAAGAAAGCGAACTATGCCGCTTTCTGCTCTCCATCATTATTAGATGATTCGGAAGTCGCCTTACGGAGCGATTCCATTATTTTCTGATTCAATTCTTTAAGACACCTGTCAGCAGATTCAAGGTATTCAACAGGTTTTTTGAATTGAGCTTCAAAGCCGTCTGCAATCTTATCTCTATCTTTGTCGTTATCAAGTTGAGCGACAAATTCTCCCATAGGGGTGATTTCAAGAGCATTTTTCTTTAGATTTCTCTCAATCACAGAGATATACGGCTTAAAGGTTAATTGCTGACGATTGAACTTGTAAGCAATCACTGAATGATCGTAATCTACATTTCCGATTTCATAATCAATGAGATATCCTTCTTTCTTAAACCAGTACAATATTCCTTTCCAGGAATAGATTTTAGATGTTGTTTCAAATAAATACCCAGTTCCGTCTTTTTCATAATACTGTTCTGCAAAAAGTCTACCATAAACATACGAAAACACGTTGAAATCTTTAGATTTTGCCATAATTAAATCCTTTCTACGCAGTAGAGCGTCTTTTCTGTTCACGCCCCTTAACTACTCCGCACAAGTTATAAATAGCGTAAGCGGTTTTTGACTAAATGATACAATTCTTGTTACGGTTCTTAACAACGCCATAACATTAAGGCTTACTGTCACAAGGATTTAGTATTTTTTCCCTATAGTATTGCTATAATTTTGAGGATTACAAGAAAAAAATACGGTGGAAGTATACATTGATTTTGAAAGAAGGATAGAAAAAGTTGTTAGGAACTGTAACAAAATTTTCATTTCAGTATCATTTTGACAAAAAATTTGTAACTTGTGCTTTAATGAGGGGAGAACAGAAAAGACGAGCTACGGAGTAATAGGATTTTAAAAAGGCAAAATCAAAGATTGAAACGGTTAGTATGTTAATAAAGACTGTGAAGAACAGTATGAGGAACCTTTATTCTATGTGAAACACACTAAAATCTTTGAATAATAACTGGTTTAAGAAGGATTGACAAAAGAGTAAAAATCGTAAATAATGTACATGTAAGGGAACAAGCCCTAGGCTGCAACCCTAGAGCTTGCACCGTTCCTTTACAAATATAGAAGCAATATTTGTAAAATGGCTATCATCAGGGTGATAGCTATTTTTATTAGCTTCCGCATTCGCTGCCCTCCTTTCTCTACTTGACTCATTACACCGTTATTTCGTTGCCAGTAGGAAAGGTTCGCATGAAACGTTCCCTCGTAAAACATATACATGCTTTACTCCAAGATTATACTACTAACGAACAGCAATTACTATACGTAGTTGCTGTTTTTGTTTTATACACGCATATAGAACGATTTTGCATTGTTATAGAAGTTCCACCAAAGAACGCATATTACTTATAGAAATCTTGCAGGGGGGCTCCCCCCCTCCTGCATAAACTTTCCTAAAATAAGAAAATACATACCCAGATATCTCCGGAGATTTGAGGGGCATTAAAAAGCCCTCTCGTACAGAGAGGACTAATGAGCCTAAAAATAAAGAAAATCAACTTACACACTAATTATAAAATATTTCCCAAGTGTTTTGTGACTAAAATGACAAGATGTAAAACTATTTTTACATTGTGTCAAAATAGTCACACTTTTTTCATAAAATCGTAAATAATATTAGGGTAGTTGATACGGACATTTGAAGTAGTTTTACATTTATGTAAAGGTGGAAACACACAGGGGACTGACGAAAAGAAGTTGACGTATCGTAACCTACAGGGATTATTGTATATGTTTACCCACTGTAATATAAAATTCAAACCGCATGAAACGTGGTTTTTATATGATAACAAAAATTTTACCAGAAGAAAGTTTTATCTTGCTACCTGCCCGATATGTCAAAAAGGATTGGCTAAACTGGTTGAAACAAGAATTGATGATGGTGAAGTTTTCTCAGAAGTTGTTAGCGGTTCTAAGTTAGAAAAACTTATGCCAAGACTGATAAAAGAAGTCCGCTATACAAATGAAGATATGAAAAAGTTTAAAACATCACCCTTTGGGCTTTGCTATGGAAATAACAAGGAGATTCATAACTCCAAAGGGGAAATTATTGAGATTCGGCAAACAAGATGCGATTTTTACGGAAATAAAGAATTGATATTGTCGGTAAAAATTTCACAATAATTTTTTATACCTCCTTACCTAAGTGGTGAATGTGTTGATTATAACGGCAGTGCATACCCCTCCTGTCCGCTGCCGTTTTTCTTTTTAAAGGATTTTTATTATGTCAAAAAATAAGAAGGATAGTCCTAAACGAAAACCTACGGCAAAGGACTGGGCTAAAATCAGAGCTATGTATTTGCGAGGTGAAACACTTGATTTTGTTATGGAGCAAATACCGGACTTGGATATCAAACGTTCTTCTATATCCGAAAGAATGTGCCGAGAAGGTATAAACAAGAAGAAAAGAGAAATAGAAGAACGCACCCGAAATAAATTATATCAGCGTGTCGAAGAGGATAAAATACAGGCTAATGAAAGACATATTCAACTATTTAATGAATCTTTAGATGTGATTCAGACTTTGTTAGAGCAGTACAAAGATGAATTAACACAAGGAAAAGCCAAACCCCGAGCTTCTGCATATAATATGGATTTGATTATGTCCGGAATTTCTAAAGCTCAAAAAGGTTTACGAGTAGCCCTCGGTATGGACGAAGATGGAAATGTAAAATTGGAGCAGCCGGAAGTCCTTGTTATAGAAGGCTTTAATGAAAACAATATATAGGTGTTTACTTTATGGAATACATTGTTGAAAAATATAACAAGACTAAGAAGCTTTCTCCGGAAGAAAAACTCCATCTTGCAAAACGTGTAGTCAACGATTTTAAATCCTATAATGATGCAAGAAGTAATGTCCTTACATTTGCCAGTGAATTGATATCAGAAATTTTCTTCAAGAAGGCTTTCTCCAAAGAAACTGATAAAAATAAAAAGTGGAAAGCAAAAGTTAAGATGTGCAAGCTTTTTATGTTCTATCAGACATTCAAAGC
>CALUVK010000053.1 GCA_944324205.1 Candidatus Gastranaerophilales bacterium
GGTGCTTGTTTGCCATTCAAAATATCTTCAATCAGTTTTGGTGGAAGATAACGCAAGCTCATCAAACGATAGATATAACTACTCTTTTGCTCTTTGGAAAGATTGTTTTCAAGCCAGAGTTTGTGATAATTTTAAAAATGTTTCAGTCGACAATTCGGTAAAAAAATATATTAAAAATTATTTCTGTAAAATCAAAGATTGTTATACAAAAACTAAAAAAGCAATCTTGTGCTATAATTACATCACAAGATTGCTTTAAGGGGAAGAAATGTACAGAGATTATTTAAAAGGCAGAATAGGATCTTTAATTTATATTACAGGTACGCTAATTCGCGGTTTTTCGACCCAAACTTTTAATGAAAAAAAGTTTGAAATTACACCGGATCAGTATGTAATTTTATCTTTGCTGATTGAAAATGAAAATATCATGTACCAGAGGCAGCTTGCGGAAATTACATTTAAAGACAGAGCGAATATTTCAAGAATTATTGAAATTCTGCACAAAAAAGGATTTATTGATAAAATCCCTGACAGCAACGGAAGAAAGATTTTTAAACTTGTTGTAACCGAAAAAGGGAAAAATGTACGTAATAAAATTTTAAAGACCGATATGGAACTTAGAAACATAATAACAAAAGGTATTTCTGAAGAAGAGCTTTCTCTTGCGTTTCATATTCTTGAAAAGATGAACTTTAATGTAAAGGATTTGGTTAAACTACAGACATAGGAGAAAACAAAGTGGAAGAAAAAGAAGTCGAAAATATAAAAGATAATATACAAAAAAATGATGAAGAAGATTTGGAAGAAGAATTTGAAGAGGAAGAAGATACGCGCCCTGAGTATATGAAAAAACGCGTTCTCGTACCTTCCATAACAGCATTAATATTTTTAATCTGCGGTATTTTTTATTCAATTCACACGATTTACTATAAATCAACGGACGATGCGTTTATTGAAGGACACGTAATTACCATTGCGCCGCGAGTTTCTGGGCCTGTATTAAAACTAAATATAGAAGATAATCAGGAAGTTAGAAAAGGGGACTTTTTACTTGAAATTGACCCTAATGATTACAATGCAAAACTGAAAGAAACAAAAGCCAAACTGGACGAAGCAAAAGCTTCTCTTGTAAGCAGCGAAAACCAGGTAGTAAAAGCAATGTCAGATTTACAATTTGCGCAAGCCGATTATGAGAGATATTCCAAAATGTATTCTAAAGGAATATCTTCAAAACAGAATTATGATTCCAGTTTAAATAAATTAACGGCAGCAGAATCCAACAATAAATCAGCAAAGGCAAAGTATGATGAGATTATGGCTTCCATAAAGAAGCTTGAAGCCGAAGTTGAACAAGATGAATTAAATCTTTCATATACCAAAATATATGCCCCTGCAGATGGTAAGATTACAAATCGTACGGTTGAACAAGGTAATTATATTCAAACAGCACAACCGCTGTTTGCGATAGTACCGGAGAAAATGTGGATTGTTGCTAATTTTAAAGAAACACAACTTGCGAATATGAAAAAAGGGCAACCCGTAAAAATTAAAATTGATACCTACAGAGGTAAAAAATTCAGAGGAGAAGTCGACAGCATTCAACGCTCCACAGGAGCAAGAGCAAGTCTGTTTCCGCCTGAAAACGCGGTTGGGAGCTATGTAAAAATCGTTCAGAGAGTTCCGGTTAAAATTATATTTACGGAAGACATTTCAAATTATAATATTGTTCCAGGCATGTCAGTCGTTCCGGAGGTCAAAGTCAAATAATGGGGGTAAATAACAGGGTAAATGACGGGGTAAATGACGGGGTAAATGACAGAACAAATAATGATACAAATCCGGGGAAAAATAAAAGAGCAGGGGTGAAACATAAACCTGCACCATTGTGGCTTGTAGCATTTTCAATACTTTTACCCACATCATTTTCCTGCCTGGCAACCTCAGCAACAAACGTAGCAATACCGCACATTTCCGGTTATTTTGGTTCTACAATTGATGAAGCTAATTGGATTATTACTTCTTATATGATAGCAAATGCCTGCCTTATACTTATGTCAGGCTGGCTTGAAGGTTTGTTGGGAAGAAAGAATTTTCTGAAAATTTTTATTACAATTTTTACATTAGGCTCATTAATGTGTGCTGTTGCTCCGAATTTAAACTTAATGGTATTGGGGAGGTTAATTCAGGGGATTGGTGGAGGTCCGATGACGCCGGTTTCCCAATCGATTTTGCTTTCTGCGTTTCCGCGTGAGCAGAGGGGAGTGGCAATGAGTCTATATGGACTTGCCGTTATGGTTTTTGCAATCCTCGGCCCGACATTCGGCGGGTTTATTGTTGACAATGCCGACTGGCAGTGGATTTATCTTGTAAATGTACCTGTCGGAATACTTTCAGTTTCTCTGGTGCATGCAAATATAGAAGATACCGAGCATTTAAAAAAGGCTAAAAAGACGGATTTTCCGGGTATGATTTCTCTTGTTTTATGGCTTCTTTCCATGCAGGTTGTATTAGATAAAGGGCAGCAATACAACTGGTTTGATTGCGCTTGGATTTCATGGCTTGCAGGATTTTCTGCCTGCTCACTTGCTTTTTTTATCGTAAGAGAGCTAGAAGCTTCTAACCCGCTTATTAATTTGAGATTATTCAAAGATAAAAACTTTTTTATAGGTACGATTCTCAGCCCTTCAATCAATATGATTGTATTTTCTACTATAGTTCTTGTTCCGCAATTTTTACAAAACATGATGGGGTATACGGCAATATTGAGCGGTTATGTTTTGGCTCCGCGTATTATTTCCTGTGTATTGATGATGATTGTTATTAATCCTCTTATGAAAATCTTTGATAACAGAATTTTAATCGCTCTCGGTTTTTTCCTTCTGGGAGTATCAGTTTTGTTTTTTGTAAATTTGAATTTATCAATATCATTTATTTATATGGCAATTCCGCAGGTTCTCATGGGAGTCGGAGTAATTTTAACCTTTATTCCTGTTTCGTCTCTTGTCTTGGGTACACTACCGAAATCAATGTTAACAAGCGGCGCAAGCCTGCATAATCTGTGTAAAAGTGCAATGACGGCAATTATAGCATCTGTTGCCTCGACTCTTGTTGCACGTCATAGCCAGATGCATCAGGTTTATCTTGTTGATAACTTATCCAATTTTAATCTTGTATTCCAGCAGAAATTTTCGGCGTTATTAGGGACTTTTATGTCCAATGCTTCAAGTTCTTTTGCAACAATAAAAACCAATTCATATATGTATAAATCACTTTTAACTCAATCAAGATTAATGGCTTATGTAGATGTCTTTGCAATATTTGCGCTTATTTCATTCCTCTTAATACCTCTTGCTTTTCTTTTTGATGTTGAAAATAAGCACAAAAAGAACCAAAAACACAATGTTATTATGATGAAACAGATTCCGGGAGACAAAATTTAGGTTTCTGATTGTTTTAGTTCTTTTAGTTCTTCAAAAACTTTTGGATTTACAAGCCATTCAATAAGTGGCTTTTTTTCACCGAAAGAGAAATTAAATCCCCGCTCAAAATCGGGATCTGTTAAAAAATCATAACTGACATTAAATGCAGTAGGTTCATCTGTAATACCAAGAGCTTTTAATTTTTCTTGAGAAACTTTCTTGCCGTTATCCTCCATTACATTAGAATAATTAAATCCTTCAAAACAACAAAATGGAACTTTGATTTTATCATTTGCACCAACAGTCATTAAGCCGAACGAGCGGCAGACGATTCCTCTATAATTATATACAGCGCATTCATTATTAATCAAAAAGGGGCAGTCATATCTGAAAACATCACTATCTTTTTCTTTCTTAAAAGCCAGTTTTTGTTCGACTATTTTCTCTAAATTTTTAGTGATAAGTTTCTTTGTCTCAATATCTAACTGCCAAACTCCAAGCATTAAGTATTCTGCTTCAACTTGAGAGTATGGAAACTGTGCTTGTCTGCAACATCGTCCGCATCCTTTTTTACAAAAAATAAATGGCTTCTGCTTCTCAAAAAACTTTTTAAATTTTCCATCTAAAAAACATAAATATGTGACATAATTTTCGAGCATAATACTATCTGACATGATTTACATATTAGCATAAAAAATACGCCCGGCGCGATTCGAACGCGCGACCCTCTGCTTAGAAGGCAGATGCTCTATCCAGCTGAGCTACGGACGCATATCTGAAATTATTTAATTTTGAATGAACTCCCGCTTTACTGCCGGTTCAATTTCTAAAATATCACAAAAAGCTTTTTTTGCAAGAGTTTTATTATTGTTTCATTAAATACTCAATCCAGCGGATTAAATCAGAAATTTCATAAGGCTTTGGCAGATATAAGTCCGCCCCGGCGTTTAATATCCGGCTCTTGTCGTGAGCTGATGCTGTTACAATTATTTTAGTATTAACAAAATTAATATTGTTTTTTAATTCTGTACAGAATTCAAGTCCTTCAAAATTATCACCACTGTCAATAATCAATATCTGAGGCGGAGTTGCAGAGTCAACATCAAGTTGTTCTACTACATCATACCCTTGAAGTTCTAATGTTGTCCGCAATAAAAGAGATAATGCCGAATCAGGTTCTTTTATAAAAATACTATTATTATTATTCTCTATCTGCTTTATTGAATTTTCACCGGATATTTTTATTCTATCTATTGCATAGTTAGAACCGTTAGGAATTTTTGCCATTTTTTTGATGAAAATCAATTTTTCTATCATTTCTTCCGGTATTTTTATCATATCGTAATTATCTATTATGCCTCCAATTAGAATGGAAACAAAATTAACCCGCATGCCGGCTTGTCTGTCGCCTTTCAGAAGCATATAACCTCTCTGGGCATCTTTAGGAGAATAAAATCTCGGGGCGACTGTATCAAATGCAAAAGTTAAAAATGCTGCTAGTTTTTCCGCACTATAGGGATTTGTTATTATTATAAAATTTGTTTCGTTAATTTGTCCGAAAAAGTCTGTATTCTCCAGAGCAGACTTAGTTATCGCACAAAAAGTTTGAACTATCTTATCTCCGGCAACTTCTGAATATACACTTTTATAATTTTCAAGATTTTCTATTCCTATAAGAAGAACTGCTTGTTTTGTATCAGAATTTAGAAGGCGTTTGAGGAATTTTTGCACATATTTTTTATTAGGTAAAAGCGTTTTATTATCAAGATTAGATTCTATATCGCGCCTCAAATGTGCTTTAATTCTTATTTTAAATTCATCTATATTAACCGGTTCACTCAAAAAATCATCAGCACCATTTTCCAGCACAAGAATTCTATCAGTACTTTCAGCAGATTTAGAAAGTGCTATTATTACAGGTCTTGTATTATAAGTCAAAGTTCTTATTTTTTTACAAAAATCTGCTAAGTTTTCATCTATACTATCTGAAACAATTATAACATCCGGATCTGTAGTCTGAATAAGGCGCAATGCGTCTTTTAAATTCCTTGAAATAACTGCTGTGGTTTCATTATCTTCAAGGCTTTTTTTATATTTTGTTGAAAGCTCTTTCCTTTTATCAATAATCAAGACATTTGAAAGCATTTTAAAGCATCCTCCTGATTATATAAAGGGAATTTTACTTCAAAGACAGTGCCATTAGCAGAGCTTGAGAAAGAGATTTTTCCGTTCATTTTTTCTACAAGTTCCTTGGTAATATAAAGTCCAAGCCCATTGCCTTGAGTTTTGCTGGTTAAATGGTTCTCGAGCCTGCTAAACTTCTTAAAAAGTTTGTCATAATCTTCTTCTTTTATTCCGACACCCTCATCTTTAACTTTTATGCATATGTTGTTTTCAAAAATTTCTGTAGTAATAGTAACAGTTTTACCCTCTTCAGAATATTTCGCAGCATTATCAATAAGGTTTGTCATTATTTGTTGAAATTTATCTTCGTCCAAAAAAGCTGTTGGAAGATTTGGCATAAGTTCTGTTTTAAACCTGTGTGTTTTGTATTGATTTTCTATTATAGGAATTACTTTTTTTATTGAATTATTGATGTTTACTTCTGTAAATATTTGATTTCCTGAATTCATTTTAGATACGGATAAAATATTTTCTACAAGATGAATAAGCCTGTTGGACTGTTCTTCAATTATTCCGATAAATTTTTTCTTGTCATCATCTTTAATTCTATCCCAGGAGTTTAAAAGAGTTTGCGAAAACCCCCTTATACTTGTAAGGGGGGTTCTCAATTCGTGTGAAACTGTCGCTATAAATTCTTCTTCTATTGTTGACATGGTGTTTGATTTAGAAGTTTATAAGTTTAGAAGTTTAGAAGAATTTAAATTCGCTTTCGCTCATAATATCTATATATCTTTTTAACTTCTTCACAACTCCTAAACTTCTCAACCTCTAAACTTTCCTATTCCTCGCTCATAAATTCTTTCTTAGCTTCTTCTATAGCATCTGATAAGATGTCTAATTGATCAGGTGCAAAGGTTACCCCTTTTTTGGTCGGAAGCCAGGTTGCACCATCGTCTGTTGTATAAAATATTCTAAGATTAAAATAACTTTTACCTCTATATTCTGAAATAGATATCTGTAATTGTTCTGTATCACTTCTTTGAATACTTGCTAATAATTTTGATTCGGCCATTTTATCCTCCTTTTAATAGTTAATAGTCCATTTGTCTGCAACGATTCTCGCCGCACAAGATAATCCATCTACAATATCTTCCTGGCAACCGTTTTGAAAGAGTTCTATGCTGCTGCCAAAAATGTTTTTGTTAAAAGCATCAGAGCCAGCTGGTACAATATGTCCGTTATTAGTAAGTCCGAATAAGAAAACATCTCTTCCGGTTTGATTAGGTTCTGCCGAACCATTTGCATCAATAAAAATTCTTGCTATAACATCATCATTTTCAGCATTAGCAATTCCTGCTTCTGGAATATTTTGAAATATTACTACAGAATTTGTTTTCTTAAATCTGTAAGCATGAGTATTTTCTAAAAGAGTATTGTCTAAAGTGTTGCCTGAGTAATTTCTTATATTATTGATACTATAATCATCTACTTCTTCTGTATTCATAAGTCCCATTGTAGAAGAAAATAAATTGTCTTCATCAGTTAAGAATTCTTCTCCGCCACCTTCAAAAATATCACGGAGTTGAATAGAAGCTAAATTTTCAGGTATTGTGTCTCCGTTAGTTTGATTTTGAACTTCTTGAAAAATATTACTAATACCATTCTGCGTAAGTTCTACTGCCCTTGCTACGGATGCTGCGTTTACAGAATTGCTTGTATTGCCTAATAATCGTGGCAGTACAATTGCAGCAACAATTCCAATAATACCGAGAGTAATTAAAACCTCTGCAAGCGTATAACCGATAGAAAACTTTTTCATATAAATATCTCTCCTTGTTTTATTTGATTATACCATATTATTTATAAATGTTAATAATTTGTCTAATAAGTTTATTTGGGTTAAGATAGGAATATGAATAAGGGGAAAATTGTCGTAGTCGATGATGAAAAAATAGTAACTTCTGCATTCAAAACTTTATTGAAAGTAGAAGGATTTTCTGACGCGCATTTTTTTAATAATCCCCAAGAAGCTGTTGAATTTTTAAAAAATAATCAGCCGGATTTAGTTATTTCGGATTTTATCATGCCGCAGATGAATGGTTTGGAATTCCTGACAGAAGTAAAAAAAATGTACCCCGAAGTCAGCAGAATTCTTCTTACGGGCTATGCTGACAAAGAAAACGCTATCCGTGCGATTAATGAAGTCGGACTTTATCGATATATTGAAAAACCCTGGAATAATGATGATTTAATTATCAATATCAAAAACGGGATTGAGAGAAGTTATCTTTTGAGCGAACTTCGGGAAAAAATTGCGGAGCTTGAAGAAGCAAAAAAAGAGCTTGAAAAATATTCGCACAATCTTGAACAATTAGTTGAAGAAAGAACAAAGGACTTAAAACAATCTAATGCGAAACTTGAAGGTATTGTAAATTATTGTGCGGATGGGATTGTAATAGTTGACGAGGATGGGATTATAGAACAGGTTAATCCGGCATGCGAGAATATGACGGGGCTTGTAGAGAAAAAACTTGTTAAAGCTTCTATTGATGATTTTCTTTTCTCTGACAAAACTTTTATCTCTAAAGAACTGCATAAACTAGAATCAAACGAACTTTTATTAAGAAATTTTTACGTAAAGAATCCGCTGAGCAATCTTGAAATCCCTGTTGAAATAAGCTTTGCAAGAATTAATCCCGATGATGAATTCAAGCGTTTTGTAGGTGTAATAAGAGATGTTACGGAGCAAAAGAAGGCGGACAAGTTAAGAGACGATTTTATTGCAACTCTGACACATGATTTAAGGACTCCGCTCTTGGCTGCAATACAGACTTTGAAATTCTTCCTTGACGGCGCTTTAGGAGAACTGGATGAGAAACAAAAACATCTCCTTGCTACAATGCAGAAAAGCAATGAGGATTTACTGGGGCTGGTGAACGCGCTTTTAGAGGTTTATAAGTATGATGCGGAAAAACTTGTTCTTACAAAGACAAACTTCCCGATTTATCCGCTTATTGAACAGGTTTATAATGAACTTTTACCGCTTGCGCAGTCTAAGGATATGGACTTTGAGATAGATTGTTCAAATAAAGAGCTGGTCATTAATGCTGATAGAAGCGAAATCCGGCGTGTAATCTGCAACCTCTGCGGAAATGCAATAAATTATACCCAGGATGGCGGTAAAGTCGTAATCACGCTCAAAAACGAGGGCAGGGATTTAATATTCTCTGTATCTGATAATGGAAGCGGAATTCCTGCAGAGGATATCCCGAACATGTTTCAGCGCTTTTCACAGGGAACTAGCAAAAAGCGCTCGACAGGAACCGGTCTGGGGCTTTATTTATCACGCCAGATTATTGAATCTCACGGCGGAAAAATTTGGCTTGAAAGTACTTTGAATAAAGGCAGTGAATTCTCATTCCTGCTTACTGATACTGTGTGTGAAAAAGATTTAAAAGAGGAAAGTTTAGTATGATTAATGTTCTTTTAGTTGAGGATCATGAACTCTACAGAATGGGACTTGCAATGCTTTTGGATAAAGCTGAAGGAATTACATTGCAAGCGGAAGCAGCAGACGGGCTGGATGGAATAAAAAAGGCAAGGGAGCTTTCTCCGGATGTAATATTAATGGATATAGGACTTCCTAATATTGACGGGATTGAAGCAACACAAAGGATTAAAGAATTTAATCCGGAGGTAAAAATATTAATATTTACATCCCGTGACAGCGAAGATGATGTTTTTGAGTCTTTTAGAGCCGGAGCTGACGGTTATATTATGAAGGGAGCAACTCCGGAGCAGACAATTTCTGCAATAAAAGCTGTTTATGAAGGAGTGGGCTGGATTGATCCGAATATTGCCAA
>CALUVK010000054.1 GCA_944324205.1 Candidatus Gastranaerophilales bacterium
ATCGTAACATCTTCAGCTTCAAGGTCAGCTTTGACGTCTTCAACAACCAGATTTGCATTTACAAAGTCTGTATCACTTTCAGAAATATCATTCAAGAAAGCATAATCTTTTCTGATTTTTGCACTCAATTCTTCAGCTTCTGCTATTCTTATACGAGCATAAACTTCTTCGAATTTATTGGCAAGAGTTTTCAATGTTTCTGCTTTAAAGTCTTTATTAGTTGCAGTCAACTGTTTCATTAATTCTTCCTGTGCTTTATCTAATTTTTCACAATCACCAATTCTTCCGGAAACCTCTTTTGCTTTATTTACAAGAGCTGTTACCATAGCAGTTACAGTTTCTTTTGCGTTCTTCTGTTTTGCACTGTCTTTAGGGAAGTTTTTAGCAATAAATCTTATAATACTTCTTTCATTGACTCCTTTATATTCGTCATTCCAATAACTGATTAACTTCAAAATTCCATCATTTGACTCTGCGTTAGGAATATATGGTTGAAGAGTATCATATATTCCTTCTGCAACCTGTGCGTACATTGGGGTTATCGCATTTCTAAATTTTTGATCATCTTCGTTTTTGTAGCTGTATTTTGTATCATCAAAATTATAGCCCATTTTATCTAATGCTAATTTATTTTCATCTAAAGCGAGTAATGCTTTTCTCAATTCTTTTGAGTCTAATTCTTTATACACAGCTTTTAAAGCATCAAGTTTTTCTTCAATCTTTCCGCCTTTATTTAAAGCTGTTTCAAGTTTAGCTTCCTGCTCGTCTGTTAAAGTTTTTGAATTTTCTTTATATGATTTTAAAACAGCTTTCAATTTGTCATACTGTTTTTGCATTAATTTATTTTCAGCTTTTTCTGCGTCTGTTGTACCGCCGCCTGGAGTTGTATTATTGTCAGCCCATGGGCTTTTGAACATATTATTGAACCAGCTGCCGCCATTAACTCCATTCATCCAGGTTCCATTATTAAAAGAATTTAATGTCTGCTGAATTGCAAGAGCCGGATTTAACAAATTGTTTCCAAATGTCATAACTTCCGGAAAATCAAAGATTGCAGCATTAAAACTCGGTGTCATATACATAATACTGTTTGCTGCATTTCTTGCATTCCACATATTCCAGGACAGATTAATTGAGTCTGCCGGATTTTGGCTCAACATTGATGAATTTACTCCTGAAAAATAGAATGGAAACATACTTTTATCCTCATTTATAATATCCTTATATATATAAAGTTGTTGATTTGTAAAAAATTGACTTTTTTGTTAACTTTTCTTAATATTCCGTTACATTGTTAATATAAAACAGATATACTCTTGTAATAAATTATTTGTATGATATAATAGAGTATCACCTTGATTGGAGGGAATATGGCAAGAGTATTAATATCAATGTCTAATGATTTTTTGAATAAAGTTGACAGTGTTGCTTCTTCTGAACAAAGAACAAGAAGTGAATTAATCAGAGAAGCTCTAAGAGTTTATATAAAACGTAATAAGATTTCTAACAGCTTGAAGGCAGAAGAAAATGCAACTATTCTAACCGAACTTTTAGGCTAAGAATATTTTGTGTTTTGTCTCTAATCTACCCCTAAAAAGAAGCTGACAGGATTTTTCCTAGTCAGCATAAGTATTTTCTCTAATAATTTTGGGAGGAGATTTGGGGATAGTTGATACATGGCATGCTACAATAAATTTTCAAATCATGATAGAGCATGTCAAGAAAAATTTACAAAAATTTACAATCTTGACAGCTTAAAAATTTTAAATATTGGTACTACTTGCTAAATCCCTCCACGAAATGTTATAATTTTACAAAAGGAATAAGTTGTATGAAAAAAATTTTTATATTAGCAGTATTGCTACTTCCTATAGGAGTTTTGGCAAATGAAATTGTATCATTAGAAGGTTTAACAGAGCCAGAATGGAAAGATTTTGCGCCACCTGCTTATGCAGATGTAGAAGAACCTAAAGGTCTCGGAAAGCTAAATGAAACTGTTAGCTACTGGTATCAAAGACGTGCGGATTTTGAAAGTTCAATTGAAGAATGCAGATCAATAGAAGATAATGACGAAAAACTCAGTTGTTATCAGGAAGTAAAAGTAAAACAGTATCAAAAGAACAGTGAATATAATGCAAAAATTGAAGCTCAAGAAAGAGCAGGCTTAGGACCGAGCGAAATGTATGATAAAACAAATAATATGCTTCCAATAGGAAATTATTTGAATAATTTCACCCGCTTTCAACCTAATGAAATCCGCTAAATCTTTATCACCAGTCATCTGAGCCATAAAGTTTGTATTTATTAATTATAGCTTTATGATGGTCAATTATTTTTTGTACACTTTTATCTTGAACCATCATAGTTTCGTAATGTAAAATTTCTTCTTTTAATTTTCTTACCTGCTGCTTAACTTTTTCTAATTTAGAAAAAGTTTCTCCGTAAAATCCACAACCTTCAGGTAAATAAGCAAATGGAGAAGAAGGATAGTTGATGCATACTTGCGGCTTATTTTTATTCGTACACAATTTACCTTTGAGATAGTTGCATGAACAAAAAGTTATATTATTCGTTTTATCTACAGGAGTTAACAATTGTTCAAATTCCTGAGTCAAAGGTTGAATACCATCAAAAAATATCAGGCGATTTTCGAAATCTACTGCTATTCTTCGGCAACATTCACCACATTTATTACAAAAATCTCTACTCATAATCTAATTATTATACATTTAATATAGGATAGTCAAAGGGTTAAAAATATAATATCATGTAGATATATTTAAATAGGAGAAGAAAAATGAAAAGATTAGTTCTTGCTTTAGGATTATGTTTTGCTATTCACGGAGCCGTATTTGCAGACGGGAATGCCTTTACACCATTAGATTTTAATGATACAGCATATGGAAGCGCAACAACATCCAGTACAAAATCAACCGCATCATATTCATCTACAAATGGTGATGCAATAGGCAATGGCAATATACAAAATGCTATTTTACAATTAGACAATGCCCAGGTTGATATAAGAAATGACCTATTAAATTGTAAAACAAAATACGCCGACGTAGATGCACAGTATAAGTTGATTAAAACTGAAAGAAAAGCTTTAAAAAAACAAGTTAACGCAATCGAAAAAAGAATAAAAGAAATAGATAAAGCAAAAGAAAAAATCAGAAAAAATATGCTATAGTAAATAAAAAGAGGGTTAAACCCTCTTTTTATTTACCCACATTTTATTTACTATTTTGAAAAAGCGGTTTGCTCCTATTTTGTAAACATACACCGAATTGACAACTCGAATTATAGTTATAATCACTTTCTGTCGGAGCAAAGCTTTCTGCTTGTTCTCTTATATCACTTCTATCCAGAGGTTTTAGTCTTACTTCAGGGGAATCTGCAAATTCGCTTAAATTTTCACCGCTAGGATTGTAGACGGGGGTTACACGTTCTCTAAACCCGGGCAGTGAACAAACTGTTTCACCTCCTTCTATAGGACAAGCTGCACGGGCTGGAGAAATAAATGGAAATATAAGAGGTATGACGAGTATAGAAAATATTAGAAACTTTTTCATATAGAAAACTCCTTTTATTTTTTATACTAATATTGTTTTTGTTTTTATCATTAACCTCCTTAACTAGGCATAAAGTAGTATATTTTAGAATTCAATTATTTGAAGGATACCAAAAGAATTTATATAATGTTAGTATTAAATTGGGATATTTGGAGGACTTCTAATTGTACGCATATCAAGAACAGCCGCAAAAACCTGTCAGAAGATTACACGTAGTACCTAATAAACGACGTTCTACAATTGTAATTAATAAACCGGCTATTAAGAAAAAAAAGAAAAATATCTTTTTAGAAGCCTTCAGAATGTTAGTTGTATTTTCATTTCTAGGAGCTTTTATATATTTTGTTTTTCCTACAAGCTTTTCAAGACTTATTCAGAAAGTATTTTTTCCAAATCATTTACCTATAAATGTTAAAGAAATGCAAAATATGACCTTAAGCAATAAAAAAATAGATAGAGTAAGTGAAGCTGATTTATATTCTATATCAAATCCTGTTACAAATTATTTAAGTAATGATTTATTTTTAAATAGGCTTTTATTGACACCAACCGTTCAAAAAACTCATAGCGAAGTGACTACAATGTATCACACAACAGAAATGACTGGTTTAAAACAGCAGTTATTGAATTTGGCATCACAATATCCTATGATAAAACCTGCTATTTATGTTTGGGAATATGAAAACGGAAAGTTTGTTGATATAAATGCAGATAAAATGTATTCTGCAGCCAGTATCATAAAACTCCCTGTACTTATCAGGATGTTTAAATCAATAGAAGCCAAACAAATGACAATATATGATGAAATGACACTTACTAATTATTACAAATCTTCAGGTTCAGGCTCTCTTCAATATGCCCAAACTGGCAGAAAATATACTTTAGACCAGCTTGCTAAAACAATGATTCAAGATTCTGATAATACTTCAACCAATATGATTATGTCAAAAATGGGTGGTATGGATGATGTAAATATCGGACTAAGAGACTGGGGGATTTCTAAAACATATGTAAGGACATGGCTGCCAGATCTTGCCGGCACCAATAAAACTACAGCTAAAGATATGGCAAAGATTTTATATAACTTAGATAATCCCGGATTTTTAAATATAAATTCAAGAGAGTATATTATTGATTATCTAAGCCATGTAAAAAATAATCGCTTAATCGCTGCTGGACTTGGAGAAGGTGCAATGTTTGTTCACAAAACAGGTGATATTGGAACAATGCTAGGAGATGCCGGAATTGTATATGCTCAAAATGGAAAGAAGTATATAGTTGTAATTCTTGCTAATCGGCCACATAATGCACCCCAGGGAAAAGATTTTATAGTAAAAGCATCAAGCCTCATATATAAGGCAATCGTCGGATAAATCGAAAAACAGGTAAAAAAAACCTGTTTTTTTTATATATTTTATGCTATTCTTTTATAAGTAAAAGTGAGGATTTATGGATAAAAATTTAGTTGTTGGTGCCGGCATAACCGGAGCAGTTATCGCAAGAAAAATTGCAGAAGAATTGGGTGAAAAAGTATTATTAATAGATAGACGTAAGACTGTAGCTGGAAACTCTTATGATTACAAAGATAAAGAAACCGGCATTACAGTTCATAAATACGGACCTCACATTTTTCATACTAATAATAAAGACGTTTGGGATTATTTATCAAAATACACAAAATGGCACTATTTTTTTCTAAAACCTAATGCTGTAATTGAAGGAGAAAAAGTTACTTTACCATTTAATCTCACAACAATACGAGAATTATTTTCCCCCAAAATGGCTGACAGTTTAGAAGAAAAACTTATCTCTAATTATGGTTATGGCGTTAAACTACCTATATTAAAGCTTAAAGAAAATAAAGATAAAGAATTAAAGTTTTTAGCAGAATATATTTATGAAAATGTTTTTAAGAATTATACAATGAAGCAATGGGGTTTAAATCCTGAAGAAATAGACCCCACAGTGACAGCAAGAGTTCCTGTTTATATAAGCCATGATAACAGATATTTTCAAGATAAGTATCAAGGTATTCCGCAGCAAGGCTACACGAAAATGATAGAGAATATGATTTCTCATAAAAACATTGATATAAAACTAAATACAGATTACAAAAAGCTTAAAGGGACTGATTTTAAACGTATATTCTACACAGGCGCGATTGATGAATTTTTTGACTACAAATATGGAGAACTTCCTTACAGAAGTTTGCAATTTGATATCCAAATACTAAACAAAGAATTTTATCAAAAAACTGTTGTGACCAATTATCCAAACAATTATGATTTTACAAGAATAACAGAACACAAATATTTTCTTGATGAGAAATCGGATAAAACAATAATTTCTATTGAATACCCGGAACAATTTAAAAAAGGTATAAATGAAAGGTATTATCCAATTTCAAATCCTGAAACACAAACTTTATATGAAAAATATAGTAATGAAGCTAAAAAATATTCAAATCTACATTTTTGCGGCCGGCTAGGCGAATATAAGTATTACAACATGGATTTAGCTATAGAAAAAGCATTTGAACTATTTAATAAAATTTACTCATAAAATAAATCTAGTATTTTTGTAAAAATAAATAACAAAGTATAATAACTTCAAGCTCGAAATAAAACCTTTGAGTCAGACCTCACGTTAATATATAAGCTGGTAGTTTTACAAAATGTCTGACGGCAATGTGTTCTTTTCTTTTTGGTTACTTTTTCTTTTTAGTAAAATTGCATTTTCTGAGACGATTTACCTAAAATTAAATCCTGGTTCAAAATCCGTAAGTCTGGTAGTTTCACGAAAGAGTCAGACCTCGCGTTAATATATAAGCTGGTAATTTTACAAAATGTCTGACGACAATGTGTTCTTTTCTTTTTGGTTACTTTTTCTTTTTAGTAAAGAAAAAGTAACGGCGGTAAGGGGAATTGAACCCCTGTTTGGAGAATGAGAATCTCCCGTCCTAACCACTAGACGATACCGCTGTAAATTCTATGTCGGCATATGGTCTGAATAAATAACGCTGGACCAATCTCCTTCAAAGTAACTTATTTGAGTCAACGTACCTGTTTTAATAAGGTTTTTAAATTGATTAACCGGGGTGAGTTCGAGAGTTTTGGCTATTGCCGATTGTACCACATCCGGAGTAGTAACAACAATAATACGATTTCCTCGGTTTTCTTCTACCAGTTTATCAATAACATCTGAGACGCGTTTGTTAAAATCTTCTAAAGATTCTCCGCCTTTAGGTTTTTGAATAATAGCTTCCGGCCCGTATTGATCGAAGAAGTCCTCATAAGAGCGTCCGCTCCATTCTCCGTGATTTCTGCCGGGAAGGTCGATTGTTGTAATTTTCTTTTTAAACAGTTTTGCAATAATTTGTGCAGACTGAGTGCATCTGGCGGAAGAACTGGTGTATATTGTATCATATGCTACAGCACGATTTGTGAGGTATTCACAAACCTTTTCCATCTCTTCTTCGCCGAATTCATTAAGTTTAGGGTATTTTTCCGTATCACATATAATACCATCCATGGTATGCACTGTAGCACCGTGCGTTATAAAAGTTATTTTACACTTACGTTTGAACATAAATTCTACCCTCTGGTGTTATTATAGCACACAAATAATATTCACAGCAAATTTAATTCTCATATTTTTAAATGATTGACTTTCTCAAAAAAATAATTAAACTGAACATGTACAGCTATATATAAACACAAGGAGATATATTATGGGCAAGCGATTAGACGGTTCTTCATTATTTTCTGGCATAAATGCAGGGTTAACCAATGCATTTACACTTTTATCCGGCCAGTATGAAGACGGGTTAACTATTGAGAATTTAAATTCCGCATTAACAAATACAAATATAACAAATACTGGTTACGGTGCAACGTTTGCTTCATATCTTACAAATAATTTTAACAGTGTTGATACAAATCATGACGGAACAATATCTGCTGATGAAATCCAAAAACTAATGAACAATATGGCGACACAAGGTTTAACCAGAGAGCAAATAATGTCTCTTGGAGCTTCTTCCGGAATAGGTTCGTCTTTACAAGAAACAGTTTTGTCGCACTTTGACGAAATTGATACCAATAAAGACGGCAAAGTAACTAATCAGGAAATAAATGCCTATGGTGTCAACTCTGAAATTGAGAAACAAAAGATAGAGGACAGAAACAGAATCGTAAATAATATGTCATTGTTTTATGGAGATGATACACAGGAGTATGAAGGAAGCATGTTGGATTATAGATATCTGGATGACGAAGAAAATTCATAAAGAAAAAACTTTTACGCCGGAAATATAAATATTTCCGGCGTATTTTTGATTATTATTTATCTTCATGTGGTTCTATAGGCTCAGGTTTTGTCATTACACTAATTATACTTAAAAGAACCATAATCAAAATAAGAACTGCAATGTATATAAAATAGTTTTTTAAAGTTCCGGTAAAATATGTAGCTAATGCCCCACCAGCAATTGCAATCAATGTGAGTATTGCTACTGTTTTCTTCTGAGAAAACCCAGCTTTTAAAAGTTTGTGATGAATATGTTCTGCATCCGCAACGAAGGGAGATTTTCCTTTCATAATTCTTCTGAGACTTGAATATGTAATATCCATAATCGGTACGGCAAGCACTAAAAATGGTAATAAAACAGCAAGAGCCGCACCTTTCATAACACCTGCAACAGATAAAGTTGCTAGCAAGAATCCTGAAAATAGAGCACCCGAATCACCCATAAATATTTTGGCAGGATTGAAATTATACGTAAGAAATGCAAGCATAGAACCAGCCAAAATAAATGCAATTAAAGCTGTTATCGGCTGTGCAGGCGTAACAGCAACTGCAATAAGGGCAAGGGTAATTGAACTTACAGTAATAACAGAACCGGCAAGTCCATCAACGCCATCTATAAAATTAACCGCATTTGAAATCCCGACAATCCAAAGTAATGTAATCGGATATGAAAATAGTCCTAGATGAACAACACCTCCAAATGGGTTAAAAATAGTATCAATTTGAACACCTAATAAGTACACAATTGTAGCAATAGAAAGTTGTATTACCAGCTTAAATTTAGCATCAAGGTTATAAATATCATCTACAAGTCCGAGCAAAAACATCAAAGAACCACCCAAAAGAATTCCTGAAAGCAAGCTTCCATATGGATAATAGCTTAAGAGGACTAAAAATAAAAAGGTAAGCATTGCACTTGACCATATTGCAATTCCGCCTAAGCGCGATATTGGCAGTTTGTGTATTTTTCTTTCATTCGGTAAATCAACTAACCCTTCTTTTTGCGAGAATTCAATCACCAAAGGCACTATAAATACGCCTAAAAGATAAGATATAAATGCACCTATGATATGTGCTTGTGTAAGTTTAATAATCATACAATAATTATACCAAATAAAAAAAACATGCAGTAAGGACAAAATTTATATATAAGTTTATTAATTAATAATATCAAACCTTCAGGCCTGCCTTAAAAACTCTAATATAACACAATACATATTGTGGTGCTATGCTCGTAGACATGTGGTCGACAGGCATTTTGTCTAAAGATTACCGGATAATTTTTTGGCCTACCGGCCTGTCTCAAAATGCGCTAATGTAACTTAATACATATTGAGTTACATTGGGGGTAAATGTAAGGAAGGAAGCTGGTTTTGGACGTCGCATTAGAAACTATAACCTTACCCTTCCTCGAAATCAAAGATTTCGACCCTCCCACAGGGTGAGGGTGATGATTTAACGCGGAATGCGCCGCGAACGTGCTGCGTAAGCAGCGATAGTGAGCGAAAGAGAGCCGGTTT
>CALUVK010000055.1 GCA_944324205.1 Candidatus Gastranaerophilales bacterium
TTTTTAACGCCTAATCGCTTCGCTTCCGAATCGCGGCCGTTACGGGTTGATCCCATACCTTTCTTATGTGCCATTTTTATTCTCCTTTAAAATTAATTTTATTTTACTTCTAAGTTTCAGGTTATAATTATTCTGAAACTTCTGCTGTTTCAGCTTTAGCCTTAGATGCTGTAGTTCTGATCTTATTAATCATAACTCGTGCAAAACCTTGTCTGTGACCTTGTTTTTTTCTGTAGCCTTTTTTAGGTCTTTGTTTGAAAACGATAATCTTTTTAGCTTTATCATTTTTAACCACTGTACCTTCTACTTTAGCATTTGCAACGTATGGCTGACCAACTTTTGATTTTTTGCCATTCACTATCATAACAACTTTATCAAAAACAACTTTAGCATCTTTTTCCATGCCTAAAAGTTCTACGTCAACATAACGTCCTTCTTCAACCTGGTATTGTTTACCGCCTGTTTCGACTATTGCGTACATTTGTACATCCTTTCTTTTTTGAGGAATCGTAGGGAAGAGAAACATCTATTTTTGTGATATTTTCCGCCAAACATGACTAATATACCTAATTTGTTATGTTTTCGGCTTTTCTACCCGTTTGGACACGATTAACCTATCTAATACTATTTACACATGTCATTTAAACACAATGGAGTGAGAAGTGTCAAGATAGCAGGTTTAAATTTGTTTACAATCTGAAATGCTGCCGGAAAATTTATCACCAGTATTTATATTAACTCTTTTTCCTTAATATATCTTGGTCTTGCCTTTACTTCATTAAATATTTGCCCGAGATATTCCCCAATTATTCCCAGACAAAACAATTGAAGCCCGCCAAAAAATGCCAGCAGGAACACCAATGTTGCCCATCCGCTTGGAGTATTATTGAGTATATATTTTTCTATCAAAACATCAATAGCCAGCAGACCGCTGCCAAAGACTGTTAAAACTCCTATTACCGCAATAATTCTTAATGGTACAATGCTAAACGCTGTTATTCCATTCAGCGCAAGACTCGTCAAACTAAAGAAATTGAATTTTGATTTTCCTAATGCTCTTGGCTTTACATCAAAATGTACATAAGCTGTCTTAAGCCCAATTTCATGGAAAAAACCCCTTAAGAATAAACCTGCTTCTGAATACTTTTCAAGTATTTCCAATCCTTTATAACTAACAAGCCTAAAATCAGAGTGATTCGGAGGTATTTTAACTCCTAATATGTTCATTAACTTATAGAAACAAAGTGCTGTGTATTTTTTAAAAAAAGAATCTGTTTTCCGGTCATTCCTTATACCTGAAACAATTTCTGAACCATTATGATATTCATCAATAAATTTTTCTATTGAGTTTTCATCTTGCTGCAAGTCTGCATCAATTGAAATTACACAGTCACATCCAATGTGCTTGGCATCTAAAAGCCCTGCAATAAGAGCTTTCTGATTCCCATAATTGCGAATAAATTTTGTACCTTTTACCTTTGAACCATATATTTTGTGAAGTTCTTCTATAATCTGCCAGGTAGTATCTTTTGAGCCGTCATCAATAAGATAAATATAACTGTCTTTAGATATTTTCCCCTTTTTTACAATCTCATCCATAACTTTCAGAAGGGTTTCTACCGTAGATTTAACAACTAACTCTTCATTGTAGCATGGAATAATAATCGCAAGTTTTGTCTTTTTGCTTCTCATTGTAATCCTCTCTATATTATAATACAATAAATTATAAGAAAATAAAGGAGTGAATTTGTCAGGTAAGAAATTTATATTAAATGCAGATGATTTTGGTATGAGCGAAGCATATAACAGGGCCGTTTTGGAAGGATATTCTTCCGGCATATTGCAGAGTGCAAGTCTGGTTGCTAATGGTAGCGCTTTTGAAGAAGCGTACAAAAAAATTATACCGGCTTGCCCTGAGCTTGGAGTTGGAATTCACTTAAATATTATTGAAGGAAAATCCTTATGTTTAGATTTAGATCAACTTACGGATAATAATGGAAACTTTAATAATTCCTTCGGTTCATTACTTTTAAAATCATTAAATACAAAAAATCAGACTTTCTTGGAGCAGGTAGAAAAAGAATTCAGGGCGCAAATTGAAGAAGTTCTTAAATATACACAGGTTGATCATATTGATTCACACGTTCATGTACATTCAATTCCAAGAATTTTTGAACTTGTTTGTAAACTCGCAAAAGAATACGGAATCAAACAGGTCAGAACACAATTTGAGAAGCCATATATAATTCCGGACGTGCATAGACATTTGAATTTAGCATATCCTGTAAACCTTATAAAAGTGGTCCTTTTAAATATTTTCACTCTTATTAATGAGCATATTATTCAGAAATATGAACTTAACACAAATGATTATTTAATTGGTGTTGCATACACCTCCATGATGAGCAGCCTTGCAATATCATACGGATTGATGACGATTAAACAAGAAAAAGCCCTGGTTGAGGCTTTGATACATCCCTGCCGCTATGAAGACGGTACAATTGACAATCATTTCACAGAATTTCAAATAACTAAGAATCTAAAATTAAAAGAAAAAATCGAAAAACTGGGATTTGAAATTACTAATTACAAGAAAGAAGAACAAAAGACAGACGAAGCGGAGAAAATTATAAGTTAAAGATAGGTAATGTGTTAAAAAAAATTAGTATAATTATTTTACTTATTATGTTTACTATGTTCGGTATCTACTTTGTACCGAAGGACGAAGCTCTTTATGTTGAAGAAGTTATATCACCTGTAGAAATTAAGCTAAACTCCGGAGATGTTTTTAAGATTGCTAATTGTGATATTTTGGAACCTCATTTTTCGCAGAAAAACAAAATTTTGTCAAAAAGTTTTGGTATAAGTGAGCGTGAAGCATTTATTCTCGGGAATTTAGGGAAATACTGGGCAGAAAATTTACTTGAAGGAAGAGAAGTAAAAATTGTCAACGGAGAATTAATATATTATAAATTTAGTTATAATACAAAATTTTTAAATTCACCTTTTTGTATTCAAAGAGGTAAACATTCAAATCAGTACGCTTATGAAAAATTATTAAAATCAATCAAAAATGCTCAGTATGGAATTGTTAGAGATGGCATTTATTATCCTGTATCACCAGAAAATGATAAAGGTAATTTTATTTTAATGCGCAAAAAGCATTATAGAATAATATTTCCTAAAAAAGATATAAGGTTTAAAAGATTAACGGCAAGTTATCTGCATATAAATAATATAAAATTAATTGTCTCAGATATGAGTACAAAGCTAAAGCCAGACAGAAACTGTTCTGAAGAAATTTGCAAAGAAATCTTAAATCAAATAAAACAAGCAAAAGAGTCTATTGATATTGCAATTTATGGATACTCTTCAACTCCAGCAATTGAAAAAGCTATAATAGAAGCTAAACAAAGAGGTGTAAAAATCAGACTTGTATATGATATAGATTCTAAAGGACAAAACATTTATCCGGATACATTTAAGTTTGTAAATCTCATTCCGGATAATAATTCCGATAAAAATTCCAAAATGGTTAATAATATCATGCATAACAAATTTTATATATTTGATAATAAATCTGTAATTACAGGTTCTGCAAATCTCTCTCATACTGATATGTCAGGATTTAATTCAAATAATATTTTATTAATTAATTCTTCAGAGATTGCAAATATCTATAAAAAAGAGTTTGAACAAATGTATAATGGGAATTTTCATTCAGAAAAACAATCTTTTAATAATCGAATATATGAAAATATAGAAATTTATTTCTCTCCTCAAGATAAACCTCTTACAAATGCCGTTATTCCCAAAATTAAAAATGCAAAAAAATATATTTATATGCCGACTTTTTTTGTAACAGATAAAAACATTGTTGAAGAATTGATTCGTGCCAAAAAGCGTGGAGTTGACGTAAAAATTATACTAGATGCACTGAGTGCTGCAAATAAACATTCAAAACATGAAATATTGAGACAGGCAGGGATTCAGGTAAAAACGGAAAATTATGCCGGTAAGATGCATACAAAAACAATTGTAATTGATGATGAATTTTTAATTATTGGTTCAATGAATTTTTCATTCAGTGGAAATAACAAAAATGATGAAAATTTAATAGTATTAAAAAATAAAGAAGCAAGTATATTTTATAAGGATTTTTTTCTCTATGAATGGAATAAAATTCCCGATAAGTGGCTCAAATATAATGCACGGGCAGAAAGTCTGGATTCAATAGGTTCCTGTTCTGATGGTTTGGATAATGATTATGACGGACTTATTGATAAATTAGATGAAGGGTGCCATTAAATGATGTTTTATAAAAAATCTCTTACTTATTGTTTTATGCTATAATCTGCATATGAATAAGCTTGATTTTTCTGAACCAGCGGAAACTTTAAAAACTCTAACATCTGAAACAATAAGCTACAGGGATTTGTTAGAAAAAGCAGAAAAACTTATGCCGCAGCTTTCAGCAATGCATGTTAATCAGGATGGACGACAATTTCAGACTATTACACAGTGTATATTGGATTGTATAAAAAGGCTTTATGGATTTAATTCTGCAGAATGGGTTAGTGAAAATAAATTGAATTATGAACTGAAACAAGGCGAACAACCGATAAGTTTTCAAAGGATTAATTCAAAACAAGAAGTTTGTTTATACAAGATTGTAAATTTTGATCAAATAGATTTTTCTAAAGAGATTGAATTTGCGGATGAATATGAGGTCATAAGAAACACAAATACTAAAGTTAAACAAAAAGAAGATGATAATACTTTTTTAAAAATATTAAATTTACTTCAAAATGGTGAAAATGTATTTTTGACGGGTTTCGCCGGTACCGGAAAAAGTTATATTCTAAATAAATTAAAAGAAAAATTAAAGAAAAAGCTAACAATAACAAGTACAACCGGTATTGCTGCCGTTAATGTAAAAGGACAAACTCTACATTCCTGGGCGGGTGTCGGATTATGCAAAAATAGTATCTCTAATACCGTAGAAAAAATAAGAGGACGAAAAACTCAGCTTAATCAAATTTTAAAATGCAAAATTCTTGCTGTCGATGAAATTTCAATGCTTAATATTGAAGCTTTTGAATATATTAATGAAGTATTAAAAATTTTAAGAGAATGTGAAAAACCTTTTGGAGGTATACAAGTTCTTTTTATTGGCGATTTCTTCCAGCTTCCGCCGGTAGAAAATAAAAATTCTACCGAAAAAACTTTATTAGCAGGGGAACTCAGGTATTGTTTCGATTCTCCTATTTGGAATGAATTAAATTTAAAAAACGTAATATTAAAGAAAAATTATCGACAAAATGAAGAAAATTTTATAACAGCACTTGCCCATATGCGGGAAAATAATCTTAACCCTGATGATATTAAACTTATTTACAGCCGCTGTACAGATCTTGATACTTATGAAACAAACATTCTGCATATATTTTCAACAAATGAAGAGGCTAATCGTTATAACAGTGCAAAATTTAATATGATAAACGAACCCGTAAGAATTTTTACAGCAGATGATGGAGTATACAGAGGAACTAAATTAGTATCTGAAAATTTGACAGAAAGTGAGAATTATATCCTTGAAATTTTTTCTAAAAATTGCAGAGCTGAAAAAGAAATTCCCCTAAAACTTAATGCAAGAGTTATGCTGCTTATAAATATGGATTTTAATAAAGGTTTGATAAATGGTGCCTGCGGTACTATTCAAGAATTTTATGAGAACAGTATTTCTGTTAAATTTGACAATGGAATTATTGCTTCCATTCCGCGCCATAAATTTGAATATTACTATAATGACAGAGTTGTTGCAGAAAGATTGCAATTTCCTTTAAAACTAGCATATGGCATAACCATACATAAATCACAAGGTATGACTCTAGAGAAACTTGTAGTAGATTGTTCTAGAATTTTTGAACGCGGTCAGGCCTATGTTGCAATCAGTAGAGTCAAAACCTTAGAAGGGTTATATATAAAGAATTTTGAACCGGAAAAAGTTCTGGTTGATTCACATGTCGCCAAATTTTACGAAAATTTATCTGAAGCAGAAGATTTAGAAACGAATTATATAGAAGAAACACCAGAAGAAATTTTTGAAGGTAATATAAAAACTTTAATAGTCGACTGTATTAATGAATTTAACAGCTTATATGGAAAAAGCGGATTTTGTAAAATATTGACAGGAAGCAGGCAAATAAAGGCTAATGGTTATAATGATAATGTTTTTAACTCAAAATATTTTGGGATTTTGAAAGGTTATAGCCAAAAAGGCGTTGGTGATATAATTGACGAACTTATCGAAGAACAAAAATTAGAAATAAAGAAAATAAGTTTTGGTCGTCCGGTTTTGAGTCTGCGAAAAAAACGTTAAATATTTAGCTAATTCTTATTTTAAAATATTTAATACTTTCAACCATATTTTTTTTGTTGTAAATTCTTCTTATGATTATAATTTTTTCAGGTAAACAATACTCGGGCAAAGATACTGCCGCAAAAATATTAATGGAAGCCATGCCGGATTTCAAACGCTGTGCAATGGGTGATATTATTAAGATAGAATACGCCAAACAACACGGCTTAACAGTTGAAGATATTGAGGCTGATAAAGCCAAATACCGCCAAGGGTTAATTGATTTAGGCAATTGGGGCAGGAAGCAGAGCCCTGATTACTGGCTTAATAAGATTATTTCGCAAAAAGGAAATCTTGTTGTAACAGATGTGCGGATTAAGCATGAATATGAAGTATTTAAACAGGCGGGCGCAATATCTATAAGAGTTGAAGCTTCCCGTGAAGTTCGCGAAAAACGCGGCGGCAAGCTTGTAGGCGAAAATGATGTTACAGAAGTCGATTTAGACGATGTTCGGGATTGGAATTTTCTACTCGACAATAACAAGGATTACGAAACATTGAGAAAAAATGTGCTAAAAATTGTTGAACAATTGCGTTAAGCATCTACTGCCTCCTTTTTGGGTTCTGTGTTTTGTGCAAGCATCTGGGTATTATTATGGTTTTTAGGGTAAATTAATCTGTTTATTCCGCTTCCCATCAAGCTGAACAGTACGCCGGTTACTGAACCGTAGATTAAGCTTTTTACTCCGGAAAAGAGCATAGCTGTCAGAGCGATTGAAGTTCCAACACCTGCTACAGCCGGAAATCCTGCTGTAATAGCATTTGATATTCTCTCTTCTTTAGAGTGTGCAGTACTTACTGCAATACCGCTTAATCCGACCATAGCAAGACCTGACAGGATATCAGTCGGAGCACCGCCTATCATTAAGTCTCGTTTCTTGTCAAAATAGCCGACTGTCTCGCTGAAATTAGCTTTATGGAGTGATTTATCTGCATTTTTTAATTTTTTGCCAAGAAGTATCGCTTCATCTTTAGTCAAATACGGAGTAAGTAAATCTGCTACTTCGTTGAATTTCCCTTTTGTGCCCTGAATATCTCCTACAAGGGCGCTTACAACTTCTTGTCCTTCTTTTTCCAGCCTGTTTCGTTCGGGCATAAGCATATCTTCTGCCCAAAAAGACATATTATCTTTTATAGTTTTCTTGCGATTTTTACCGTGCAAAAGCTCATCAGCATATTGTTTATAGCGCGGGATTAAGTCAGTTTCAAGATTTGACATCAAATTTTCTTGAGTCTTTAATCTCGTCATTGTATTTGCATCGGTAAAATATTCTTTTGCGGTTTTTATTTCCCTCAGTTTTTGGTCTAAAATCCGCTGTTTGTCAATCGGGAGTTTATCTTTATAGTATTTAGCCAGATCTTCAAAGGCATCAAGTTTCTTCATTGCACTTTTATAATTCATTTGTACCGTATGTTTGCTCACTTTATCGAACCAGTTTGTGATTGATTTATGTACGGGAGCCATCGGTGCTCTAAACAGCGAGTCACATTTTTGCAATGCTTGCCTTGCAGTTTTATTTTTTACACTGTTAAATTTTTTTTCTGTTGTGCAAAGCCACTTAAATCCGATATCTTTTCCGGCGTTCAGGGTGTTTGTGAATTGAAATACATCCCCGACACCTTTCCAGAATTTGGACATTGAATTATAGAATTTACTCTTAACTGTATCGCCTTGATTTTTTTGAGCTTTTGTTCCGGCCCTATGTGACATCATTTTCAGTTTATTAACTACTTTTCCTGAAAATTTCGGGTTAAGTAATGCAACAAGTCCTGATAATACAAGAACAGAACTTCCTACCGCAATAGCGGTTTTATGCGATTTCTTTTTTTCATTATTTTCTTCTGTTTTCACAAAAGTATCAACAGTATTATTTATGGCATTTTCTACTGTCTGAATAGGCTTGGAAATTATAGTCGGCGCATTTGGATCTATTACACTTTCCTTTTCTTTGAAATTTATAGGAAAAGTATTTTGCTGCCGAAATAAACTGTTGTAATTTCCATACGTCATACAAAGTAATCCTTTAACCTGCTACATGATTATAAAGTATAATTAATCAAAATAATTGCCAAATATTTAAGTTTTATTAAGTTATTTTAAAGTTATAATAATAAAAGATATGATGAAGGGTTTTACAAAAACATTTTGGCAATCAATTCTGGTCGGTGTTTTAACCGGCTTTCTTGTTGTATTATTCAGATTGGGAATAGAAAATGTTTTTCAATTTATAATGACACATTTTTATGCTAATCCTTTGTTTTTTATATTTATAACAACGCTGGGAGGTTTAACTTCCGGGCTTCTGGTATACAAACTTGCGCCCGAAACTTCCGGAAGCGGCATTCCTTATGTTAAGATGTCACTTTTAAGAAGCGGAAAAATGATAAGGATAAGAACTATTTTCGTTAAATTCTTCGCTGGTGTAATCGGTATTGGTTCGGGGCTTTCTCTCGGCCGTGAAGGGCCTAGCGTTCAGCTTGGAGCAGGGGCAGGATCGCTTGTCGGGAAATGGTTTAAACTTAATGGCAACAATAGAGATAAACTTATCGCCTCCGGTGCCGGAGCTGCAATCGGAGCTACTTTTAATGCGCCTATTGC
>CALUVK010000056.1 GCA_944324205.1 Candidatus Gastranaerophilales bacterium
AAGGCTGAAGATGCACAAAAGAAACGAAATGAAAAAGAGTCGGGGATTTTAAGCAGTGTAGTCTCAAACCTTCCGGAGCTTCGGATTCTTGATATCGGCTGCGGGATTGGAAGATGGGCTGAGAATTTCAAAGACAATCTTGATTTTTATACCGGAATAGATTATTCAAAAGGGTTTATTGAATATGCAAAAAACAGATTTGAAGGATATAAGAATATAAACTTTCTGGAGCTTTCAATCTGTGATATAGATAAACTTAATCTAAAAGAAAAATACAACCTGATTATATGTACAGGGGTTTTGATGTACATAAATGATTCCGATATTATGAGAATTTTAAAATCATTTAGCGGTATTTCGCCTGAATATATCTATATTCAGGAATCCATCAGTCTGATGGAGGGGCGTTTGACATTAAATAATTTTGAGTCAAAAGAATTAAAAACAAACTACAGCGCAATATATAGGACAAAGGCAGAGTATGAGGAATATTACAGACAGGCCGGTTTCAGAATATTAAAAACAGACTTGCTTCTTGACGATGAAATTGGCGGACGTAAAGAGACAAACGCGCAATACTGGTTATTGAGAGGATAGATTTATGATAGGGAACAAAACAGTAGTTTATACATCAGGAACATTTGATATGCTTCATATCAACCACCTAAAGATGATTGAATACGCCCGCGCGCTCGGGGATATTTTAATCGTGGGTGTTAATACAGATGAGCTTGTAAATGAGTACAAGTCAGAGCCTGTAATCCCTTTTGAGGAGCGTATTGCATTAATGAAAGCCATTAAGTATCCTGATATAGTAATCCCCCAGCACAGTCTTGACCATAGAGACAAGGTTAAAAAACTCAAGTTTGATATTTTTGTAGTAGGTGATGATTGGGCAGGAAAATATGATTACCTCGAAGAAATGGGAGTTACAGTGGTTTACTTCCCGTACGGCAAAAGCTGCAGCTCTACAAGTCTGAAAGAGAAAATTTATAATAACTACAAAGCTCTAATCGAAAAAACAGATAACCATTTCTCTCAAGATGTTGAAATAATCAAAAATTAAGAATTTTTTATTTTTTGATAAAAATCAAAAATCTGCTTATTATAAGTCATATGATACATAAGCCTAAGCGCTTTGCGTGATAGGCTGTTAAAACTTTTAGGCATGGTTTTTGATAAAATTTCAAGTTTAACCATCTCATGGTCAATATCTTGATATCCCCAGTAATCCCTGCCTCCTCTGGAATTTCTTAATTTATTTTTCGAGCCATAGAATGAAAACTCTTTTGGATAATCTTTAGTCTGAATAAACGGAGATAAAACATCAGCCCAAAAATGCAGTGCAAAAAAGTGCTCGTAGATATTTATATACTTTTCCTTGTCAAAATCGTTTCCGTATTGCAGATTTACACTGCTGTGCAGCAGATGCTGTGTTTCTTTTCCGAAATATTTTGCCTCAATAAGCCCGCCTGATGAGATTGCAATAACTTTTTTTATATCATGTCTTGATATCATTGCATAAAAATTTTCATCAACAATTTTTACATCGCCTAAAGTTTTTAAATATTCTAAAACCGAAGAATCACCGGAAGCTTTCGGGTGGCGTTTGTACAAAATCCTCCCGAAACCGCGGATTGAGTCTTCAAATTCTTGTTTATGATTAAGAATCGAATAAATTTCGCCCGTCTTGGGATTAATTAATGAACGGTCAAACTGGGTTTGTCCTATAAATAAAACAGCAGGAATTTCCTGTATCTTTTTTGCATCACGCATAAGATAAAAGGTTTTTAAATAGTTTGCCTGCATATAAATTAATTCTTCCGGAAGTCTGTATGAGAGAAGTTTAGCGTATATTTCAGAATCATTGCTTGTCATAGAAAACAGCTGATCTTCCAGGAATCTTATTGGAGAAATATACATATCAATATATGGAATACCTAACTCATCTAAAATATTCAAAATACACGCGTCCATCTCATAAGAAATAACCAGAGAATCCTTAAAAACTGATTCAATATATTTATAAGCTTGTTCGTTATACTCTCTGTTATAAAATAAAGCTCCCCAGGCTTCTCTTGTATATGAAATTCCATAAAATCCGCAAAATTTTACATAATCAAACGGAACAAAATAATCTTCCAGATTTATTGCGGAAAAATTAGACGGAACAACAATTTCTACCGGAAGTCCGGTTGTTAGTTCTATATGTTTTTTGAATAAAGACGGAAGCCAGGAGGAAGTATAACCTTCATACTCTCTTAAAAGATGGCTTGCTAATATAACTTTTTTAACTTTTGATTTCATCTTACAGAGCTTCCCATATTGTCTTAACAATTTCACTAAAATTCTTTCTAACCAGCGGCAACAGTCTTACCTTTGTATCTCTAAAAAGTTTTAGTTCCAGATTCTCCATCAACCCCAGATAATTTTCAACAGCAACAACAACGTAATCCGGTTTATAATTAAGAATAGATTTTTTAGGAATAATTTTATACCCCATAAAATCCCCGCCTTCTGATTCTTCCGAAAACTTCATATCCGATACCCCGATAATATTCAATCCTGTAAGGTCAAAGTTTTCATGGATATACTGAAACAGCACCCCTGTTCCGTAAATTACAACAGATTTATCTTTAAGTCTGTTTTTTAATCTTTTTAACTGTTTCTCAAACCTATGTTTTTTTAAATAATCGTGAAAATACTGACTCATAAAGCTCCCTGCATTTATTCAATTGTATATAAACTACTCATTTATTTCAAGTTCTTGTTTAATATCGTTCAAAATGTTTTGGGCCGAAAAATTATTATTAATATTAAGTTCCCGAAGCATTTTCTCTCTTGCTCCTTTCATAGGATCTTGTTTTTTTACTAAAATCAAATCCAGATACTCTTTTAATTCTTCCTGATTATGAACTTTATAACAGCAGTTTTTGATAATTTCTTCATTAGTTTTATCAAATTTTGCATAATTTTTGTTAATAAGCTGAATAATAGGCTGTCCTGTCGGAAAATATTCATAAATTAATCCGCTGTCGTTGATTAAAAGACAAGATTGCATAAACTTGTCTAAATAATTTCCGTCAGTATCATAAATCCCAACCTCTTTCCAAGCATTATAATATTTTTCAATCTCTTCGTCCGTCCAGATTGTTTTCAAAACTTTTTTAAGAAGCGGGTGCGGTCTAAATACCCAGTTAATCTCCTGATGGGATTGCGCATAGTTAAGAATAAATTCTCCATTATATAAAAATGTAGAAAGTTTTATCGGTGAATTCTTTTCTATAGAATGGTGCGGAGTATATATGACATATTTTTTTTCAGCATTCTTATATTTATCTTTATTCAGGTAATAAAAATCCAGCTGCGGGTGTCCGACTACTCTTATATTCTCTCCCCTATTAAGCATTATAGAGGAATAATATTCCCGCAAATAATTATCTGCCAGATAATATCTGTTTAATACCGTCCTAAACTCCATCTCCGGCATGGTTTCATTAACACAGGCAGATGTATAGTATGGGACATAAGCCGTAAGGGCAAAATTTGAACAATACTCGGGACTATGCTTAGGGTGGCAGTAAAAAGACAGCTGATAAAAAACATAATCCGGTTTAAACTTTTTAAGAGAAATATATTTATCGTGTTTTAAATCATAGCCGAGCTCAACCCTCATACCTTTGTCTTTAAAAAATTGGTATGTATTTTTTAGCTCATCTATAGTCTGCACCCGCTTTATATTATCCGTGTATAGTCTTGATAGAACAATCAAAGGTTCAAACCTATCGTCCTTATCAAGCAAGTCATACAAGCTCTGATATTTCCATCTGGCATCGTCAAAAACATGGAATACAACACGAATTTTCTGCTTGCCTCTAAGCCTCTTTTTTATTCTCTTGTATCTTTTGCTGATTTTATTCAGTTTATCAATCAAAAATTTCTTAAACAATACAGCTTTATAATGCCATAGATTATTATTTAAAGTCAGATAAAAAGATGCTGTCAAAACATTCAAAATCCAATTGTTGTAAGGCGAGAGTTTTACAACAGCCTCTATTCTTTCAGCAAAATTCGGAACAAGTAGCGGCTCAAAATGAGTAATTCCAGAGAAATTTTTGTCATATTGAAGCTGGTAAAGCAGGCTAAAATACTTAAGCACAGTTACTAATATACATTCGGGAGAATACTTTTTTATTAACTCGGGCGGAATAATTTTATACCCTTCATACAATTCACCTTCCTGCCGTATTCCAAATCTCTTATCTGAAATTCCTATAATATTTAATTTTGACAGGTCATAGTGCTTATTTATATATGAAAAAAATTCGCCGGCTCCATAAATAATTATTTTCTTATCTTTAAGCTTCTTCTCTAATTTTTTCAAATATTTTCTTAAGTTATGACTATTTGCAATCTGTTGATAATCCATCGGTTACTTTTTCCTGATTTCTACTACCAAATGTCCGCCTCCGGCCGGCATGGAATATAGGGTTCTTAGGATATTTTTTAACGGCTTCATAAGCTTTGCTAAGAAAAAATGTTCATATCTCCGGCTCATATAAGGCGAATAAATCTTATCCCTTAAACTATAAGTTCTTATTTTAAATTCAATATCCGGTATTCCTGCTAAATACTCTTTCAGCCCCTTTTTACTGAAAGCCCACAGGTGTCTTGGAGGAGCCAAATCAAAAGCAGTTTTCGATGAGTGTAAAATTCTTTCAACATCTAAACGAGAAAAACTATTTGCCTCCATCAAACGTTTAATGCGGAGCTCTTTGTTTTGAAAATCTATCAGCCGCTCTAAAGACAAACCGTTTGGCATTTGTAAAACAAAAACTCCGTCCTCAGAAAGCAGCGAGATTGCATTCTCTATTAGCGATAATGGATTAGGAAGGTGTTCAATAACATGTCTTGAATATATAAAATCAAATTTTTCAGTCTTATTTGCCGCCAAATTCTTCACATCATCATTAATAACAGCGAAAATCCCAAGCTTTTTTACATACCTGCAAGCCTCAGAATCTAAATCAATGTATGTTGCCTCACCAAACCCGAATTTTTCAAAAGCAAGAGAAAAATAGCCGTTACCCCCACCTATATCAAGCATTTTAGCGTTAGGAGGCAGCTTAAAACTTTCATACCACTTTTTAAAATCATCATTAACAATCAAATCTATATTATCTTCATCAATACAATATTTGAAACCTTTATAATATTCCTTAAGTGTTTTATCATCAGGCATATTATCGACACAGACGGTTTTGCAAAATTTACATTGCTCAATTCTATAACCGTCCAGATTATATATAAATTCCCTCTCTCCGCCGCATAACTGACAATATTTTTTCATGCCTATATTCTATCATAAAATCAATATATCAATTATGATATAATATAATAAATTAGAGAGAAAACTTTATGCAAGAAAATTTAAAACAATATTTAGAAAAGCATAATTTTTCAAAACAGTTGAAAAACCTGAAGAAAAAATTACAAAATAAAACCGTTATAATTTACGGCACCGGAAAATTATTCCAAACAATAATAGAAAATTACGATTTAACCGGGCTGAATATTATTGCAGTTACGGATAAAAAGTACATTATTGAGGATCAAGGAAAATTTGATTTTGGATATAAAATAATTCCATATAGTAATTTATACAATCAAAAAGCTGATTATATATTATTGGCAGTAAAAGAATACTGTTCTGTACAAACCTATTGCAAACAATACTTCGATTCTAATAAAATAATTCCACTTGTCAAACATAGTATATTCTCAATATTATCAAAGGGGATTAAACAAACAATATGCAAGAAAAATAATACAATAGTGTTAATAAAAAGAAACGGTAAAAAAATCTATAATCCAAAGATTAAAAATTTAACAGTAAGTTTTAGAGGTTGTAATAACTATATTGAAATTCATGAACCCTTTATAATTTATGTAAAAATGAAAATATCTTGTTCCGGTAATAGTTCAATAAAAATAGAGGCTAACAACAAATATTCGGAGTGTAATATCTACATTGGAAACCATACTACTTTGGAAATAGGAAAAAATACTACTATAGGAGGGGCTGAATTCGTATTATATTCAGGTCAAGGGACCAAAATTACAGTTGGTGATGATTGTATGATAAGCACTAATGTCCAAATCAGAACTTCCGATGGACATTCTTTGTATGATACAAATAGTAGAAAATTAATTAATCCTAATACTGATATTATAATTAATAATCATGTATGGATAGGTACTAGAAGCTTGCTTCTTAAGGGAACAGTATTACCCCCTAATTCCGTGGTAGGAGCAATGTCACTTGTTAACAAAACTTTTGAAGAACCAAATAGTTTAATAGCGGGAATACCGGCTAAAGTTATTAAAAGAAACATTAATTGGTCACGTCAATATCCTCCTGAAACTTGTAGTATTAGTTAAATGAAAGGTCAATATGAATAACTTAAAACAATATTTAGAAAAACACAATTTTCCAAAACAGTTAAAAAATTTGAAAAAGAAACTAAAAGATAAAACCGTTATAATTTACGGCACCGGAAAATTATTCCAAACAATAATAGAAAATTACGATTTAACCGGACTAAATATTATTGCGGTTACTGATAAAAAATATAATTTTGAAACCGAAGTTAAAGAAGAATTCGGCTATCCGGTAATTCCTGTTGAATACCTAAAATCTTATTATGCAGATTATATCCTTGTAGCAACCCAAAATTATATGCCGGTAATCGGCTTTTTGCAAAATAACTACTGTCAAAAATACTTACCGCTGGTAAAAAGGTTTGTGTGGTTTTATTTTTTCAAAAATAACAGAAAAATGAAAAAACATTTGACCATTTTGGACCATGAATTTATACTACCTTTTACTCCAGAAGAAAAAATCATATATCATATCTATACCGATAAACAAAACAAACTAAGAAACACAATGGACGAAATTGCCCGCCGCTCTACAGCACAATATATTATCGACAATATGATAACCGTGCCTGTTTTCAATACACAGTTTGATTTATTAAAATATGCCCTCAAACAAAATTCATTAGATGGTATGTATTTTGAATTTGGCGTTTACAAGGGCGACTCCATTAACTTTATTGCCGAAAATATTCCAAATCAAACAATCTATGGTTTTGACAGTTTTGAGGGTTTACCTGAGGCCTGGACTTCAAAACACCAGAAAGCTCATTTTAAAATGAATAAACTTCCGGAAGTAAGAAAAAATGTCAAATTGATTAAAGGATTTTTTGACCAATCCTTGCCTAAATTTATGAATGAAAACAGTAACTTTAAAACTGCATTCATACACTGTGATAGCGATTTATACTCATCAGCAAAAACAATCTTTGAAAATCTCAAACATACTATTCATAGCGGAACCATTATCGTATTTGATGAATATTTTAATTATCCTGGCTGGGAAAACGGAGAATTTAAAGCATTTCAAGAATTTATTAAAGAAAATCATCTGCAATATAAATACCTGGGTTATGTTGAAAAAGGCATCGCACAACAGGTTGCGGTAAAAATTTTGTAAGGATACTAAATGGAAGAGTACTTAAAACGGCAGAATTTTAGCAAACGGTTAATGCAACTATCGCATAAACTGAAAAACAAATCAGTTATTATCTACGGCGCGGGTAAACTTTTTCAGACAATAATAAAAAATTACGATTTAAGCGTATTTAATATCAAGGGTATTACAGATAAAAAATATCTTCCAGAAGACGAGGGAAAATTAGAGTCTGGTTTCAAGATTATTCCATATACAAAATTTTCGCCTTTAGATGCCGATTATATCCTGATTGCAGTGCAAGAATATCTGCCAATCAAAAATTATCTGAAAAAATTTAAATCAGAACAAAATATTATTCCTTTGGTTAAATTTAATCTTGTTCAAAATATAGCTAAAAAAATCCTTTATGGGTTTAAACGTATTTGTTTTAGAAAAACAAATACGTTCGTTTTAATTAAAACGAACGGCCAGAAGGTATATAATCCAAAAATCAAAAATTTACAAATAAAGTTTCTGGGCAGCAACAACCACATAGAAATACATGCGCCATATTTTGTGACTAAATCTGTTGATATCGTATTGGGAAGTAATAATAAAATTATTATTGAACATTCTAATAATCACCATATAGTAAAGATTAAAATGCATAATTCTAATTATTTACATATTGGCGCGAAAACAACAATTTCAGACGTTTTAATATGGGAACCTGCAGCCAATAAAAAAATTGAAATTGGAAGAGACTGTATGTTAAGTTACGGTATAGAAATAAAAAATAGTGATGGTCACACAGTTTATGATAGAACTACTAGAGAAATACACAACTCCGCAGAAAACATTAAAATCGGCAGTCACGTCTGGATATGCAGAAATGCAACACTGATGAAAGGTTCCAGTATTCCTTCCAATTGTGTTATTGGAGCTTGTTCTCTTGTAAATAAAAAATATACAGAAGAGTATTGTATAATAGCAGGTAATCCGGCAAAAATCGTTAAACAAAATATCAACTGGGATAGACGCGGTCCGCATGAATTTTAAATATTCTACTTAATCCTCTTCAAAGACGACAGGAAGTTAAAGTTAATAACATCGCCTTCGACTGTGGTTAAGCTACACCTCTCGCAAATTTGCTAAAGTTAAGCCGTGTTCTTTGATATATTGAAGCAGTTTAACATCTTCAAGACTTATAACTACACCTATAGAATACGCATACTGAATAGCTTCTTTTGTGTCTTCAGATACTTTAATAACCTTGTTTCTGGAGCAGCCTTCAATTGCCGGTTTTCTGCCGGTTTGTAGTGCCGAATTTTTTAAATTTATATTTAAAATCTTTTAATATTTTATTTTTAAGTTCTTGCATGTTATCCTA
>CALUVK010000057.1 GCA_944324205.1 Candidatus Gastranaerophilales bacterium
TTATAGCCAAAATTCTCTTTAAGAGTTTTCCAATAATTCAATGTCAAGATAATATCATAAAATCCGCAGGTAATAACTGATAATATTATCACTTTTGCAATTGGTGTTGTTTTAAAACACAAACTATTATCATTCTCTCTATAATTTTTCTTTACAATATCTATTAAAGCCATTCTTTAATTCTCTTACATATAAATTCTCATTCTATAATAACAAACTATTAAATATATTACAATTTACCAATAATATGGATATCTTCCAAAATAATAATCATAATATCTAGGCGAATACCATTGGTAATACCTTAACCGATTTTGTTCATTTAGCAAAGAATTTTGCTGTTGTAACAATAAATTTTGTTCCTCCAATCGTTTTGCTTCTATTCTTCTAGCATTTTCTTCTGCTAAAAGTTTGTCCAAGGAAATTTGAGAAGCGTTAATATCAGAAAAGCATGCTATTAAATTATTCCCGGTATAACGCTTAATACACTCATTTGCAGATTCAAAGAACTCATCCTGTCGATTATCCCAATATATAACATCATCCTTCAAAAGTTCTGAATTACGTTTTCTTATTTTAGACCAATCAGGTTTTTTGCAATAATTGGTAATTTTCTTATACGCATTATCTATCTTTTGTTGTTCTATAGGAACAATAAGTTCATTAATCTTTTTTATCATAGGAAGTGCATTTTGTGTATAATATAAATTTTTAGCCTTATAATAATTAATAAGTTTTTCCTCCGGATTTGTAGTTGTATAAGCTAAGCGCATATAATTATTTGGCTCATTTGGATAACATTTTATAAGATTAGCAGCAGCTTTATATGCTTTTGCAGAATCTTTCATAACAGTATATGCTGCAAAAAGAATCTCTTGAGCCGCTCCAAAAAATTGCGAACTCTGCATAATTTTCCCTTCATATAAAACTGCATTTTTATAATCTTGCATATAAAAATAATTTTGGCCAATCTGAAATAATGCCCCGTCAAATATAGGATTTTTATATTTCAAATACGGCAATAAAATTTTATTTGAATTTAAATAATCACCATTGCGCGAATATAAAACTCCAAGTTTATAATCTATCATTGGTTTTGCTGCAGGCTGCAATATAGCTTCATCTTTTAATTTCTTTGCATAGCTTAATGCTTTTAAATATTCACCTTTAGAATTATAAAAATCCATCAGCCTTATATAATTAGGGATTAAATTAGGACAATATTTTTCGGCTTTTTCCCATTTACTTTTTAATATATATTTTTCATTTTTTTTAAGTTTCTTATATAGTTTTTGATCTTCTTTGGTTAATTTCTTTTGTTCTTCTTTATTCAATTGAATAAACGATACTTGCAAATCCTCAGATATTTTATAAAAATCCGCATAATCAGGAATAGATTTAACCGCGAAAACAAGCCCTGTACTAATAATAAAAACAATCAAAACTACTAAAAGCCTGCAACGCATTATTTCACACTTCCCTATTTAGATTAATAATAGATATTTTAAAGCTTTTTAATCATAAAAACAAGCCTTTATGCAACAGTTATATAACAATACTCTCAATACATCTGATAATCTCTAATTAATCTAAAATCTTAACACCGCAACCTGAACCTGTGCCATAATTATTTATTCTATATCCACTCCCAAATGGCCCTGAAAATTGAGTTATATTGCTGTTACCATATGTTGTTGGATAAGGAGTATTTGCAAAACTTGAACCGGAAAAGAAAGGATCATTATCAATTGTTGGCGTAAATCCTGTCATTTGACCGTTAAAAAAATTGCCAATATTTCTTATCCATGAAGTTTTATAATTCTGTTTTGGTCTAGATAAAATAGCAGTTCTTACGTTATCATATCTTGTATTAATATCGCCCGGCTGAAGTGCCCCAAAGGCTTGCATTTCTAAACGTTCTAAACGTTCCAGATCGCTATCGCGAGAATATGTTTTATCAAGTGTATATTTTTCTAAAGCACTTAAATCATTAAAAGAAGATGATGAAAAGTAATTTCTATTATTGAAAAACCTTCTTTTTGGATATGTATTATAAAACCCTTTTCTGTTATATCTCTGATTATATAACTTTGGATTACGATAATTATGTCTATAATACGGAGAGTGACGGTAAGAGTTTCTTCCATAACAAGGAGTTCTGGTAACAACAGTTCTGGCTGCTTCTGATACAGGCACAATAGTCAAAGAAATTAATATTAAAATAAATAAACTAATTAAATGACGCATAAAAATCCTCCAATAATAATTATTAAAAACTATTATTAAAGATTTTCTATTACCTAAATAACTAATGGAACAGAATAAAATTCATAAGAATTAAAATTTGAATACAATTAAATCTCTATTTCGCCTTGACGGAAAATAATTGTTTTTCCATCCTTAAAACCTGCAACAGTAGAAGCTTTACCTTTTGCTTCACACCCATAGTCAGGAACTATCAAATCTACTTTCTCTCCAAGGTATTTTACAGCTTCATTATAACTTAAGGCAGGAGGTTCACCGGATAAATTGGCACTGGTAGTTGCCAGAACATGACCTTCAACGCTTCTGCAAATTTTAGCAAAAGTATTGTTGTCAGGAATTCGCACCCCTACAGTTGGCAAAGATGATGTTATATAATCAGGAGTATTCTCTGATTTTTCTAAAACCAATGTTAGAGCTCCGGGGAAATATTTTTTTATTAATTTCTGTGCTTCTTTTTCTATCGGCAATTTTAGATAATCAAAAAGATTATAAAACTCATCGCTCATCAAAATTAGCGGTTTTTTCCCGTCACGATGCTTAATTTCATAAATTCGTTTCACTGCAATTTCACTGGAGGGAAGACAACCTAAACCCCAAACAGTATCGGTTACATAAGCAATTACACCATCGTTCTTTAATACATCGTTAACATTCTCAATCATAAGCATTTAACCGGTAAAAGTTTAATATAAAAACAAACCAGATACAAGCAGTTTATCAAATAGAAACAGAAATCCGGATAGAAATGTAAAATACATTTTTAACCTACCCGGATTTTTTATGTTTTAGGATGCAAGAATTATTTAAGATATCCTTTTTAAAATAATAAAACTGTTTGGAGCCAGAGACATTTCTTGTTCATCATGGTTAATCACCATTTCAGCATTAGTATACCCTGAACCGCCATATTCAACACTGTCGCTATTAAAAATTTCTACCCAATTGCTATCTTTTGGGAAACCTTCATAGCTATAACTATGAGAATGAAATCCTTGACCATAATTCTTAATAACAAGTAGTTCTTCATCACCAAGTTTTAAATGGTGCGTATGAACAAGATGGTAATTATCTTTATATGTACCTATCATTTCACCCTTTGCAAGAACTTCAGAGTTATCGAGAAGCTTTTTTAAATCAGCATTAAATTTAACCATTTTTTGCTTCAAATCTTTATATCTGCCGCCCATTTCAATAGTATCAAGAACACTATCCCGTCTTGCTACAGCTTCTAAAGTATCATATCCTTTCTCTTTTAAGATTTTTTCCTTTTCTGCAGGACTCGCGCTTCGCTTAGCTTTGTCATCAGAAAGTTCTCTAAAGAATTTAAAATATGATAAATCTCCTTCATCATCCCCCTGAAAATACATTTTGGGCCCCGGTGTAGTCATGACAGTACCAAGCATTAATTTCTGCTTAGCAACAGCTGTTTCAAACACATTAATTAATTCTTGTTTAGGAATAAATCTATTAATACCAAATGATAATTCTATGTCTTCGATATCATCATTTGACAAATAATCAATATCTCCTGACACAACAAGCTCAGCTAAATCTTGTGCAGCATGCGCAGCACGTTGTCCTTTTTCTGCATTACTTTCGCCATCCACAGAAATAAATAGATTAAAATGTCTAGCCATATATTTAGGAATAAACCTTGTACCATCTTCATTACCGATTTCGTCATGACTATAGCCATATTTCACACGATAGTGAGAAGTTTTAATGTAATTATCCAAATCTTGAAGCGCAAATGTATTAGGCTCTAAAACAGACCTTTCGACCGATTCTTTATACTGAGAGTCCCATTCACTATCAAAACCAATACTCCAAGGACTTGTTTTTAGCCCCTTTCTATTATTATCGACATTATGATCTACAAATTCTAACTGTTCGTCATGCGTAATAAATGGTGGTGCATAATAACTTGTGATAGCATGGCGTTTATGTTCATGGTCTTCTGCTATCAAGAAAACTTCCGGAGCATGTTCATTCACTTCAACAGCAATCTGTCTCAACAGATAATCTGACCCAACCTTGTTAGTCAAATCAAAACGGATACCATCAACTTTAAATTCTTTCGCCCACCAAAGAGCAGCATTTGTCATCCAGTCTCTGACATACTTATTGTTTTCACCTTCATAGTTCAAAAGATTGCCAAATTCTCCTGAACCTTTAATGTATGGTCCTGTTTCACTCAAATAGTCACCATCTGGTCCCATATGATTTGGTACCATATCAATAATTACATTTAGCCCTTTACCATGAGCATAGTCAATCAGTTCTTTTAACTGTTCAGCTGTACCTAAATTTTCATTAACAGCAAACTTGTCAACACCATCATAACCCCATTGTTTAGAATACGCATTTTCTAATGGCATAAGTTCAATGGCTGTAGCCGTTCCTTTTTTTGCAATTGTATCAATTCTTGATTTTGCAGCTTCGAAAGTGCCTTCTTTGGTTAAAGTCGGAATATTAACTTCATCAATAACAAGTCTTTCCAGCCCTCTCAATGGTTCATTCGGCTTTCTTATAATTCTTCGGGGGTCTTTACCAGCTAACCAATCAGTATTCTTCCATTCATAATTTTCTGTATCATAAACAGAACTCCATCCATGAATATTTTCCTGCTTCTTAGAATATGGATCTTTTACCATATTTACATCATTATCTTTTGTAACAACGATATATCTATATTTGTCATTAGGTTTTGCATCTATATTGTTTGCTTCATAGACACCATCACCCAGATTTTCCATTGGATAAATTTTTGTATTTTCATCAGCAGGAGTAAGTTCTTTGCTGATACCCGCAGCAGCTGCTGCAGAAGTAAGACCTAAAACACCTACGATACGCTCCTTGATATTTCCAAGCTTACCTGCTGCTTTATCAGCAACTTCTACAAATACAGCCTTTGCATCAGGAAATGAAAACAATTTAAAATTTGTCTTTCCGGTTTTCTTCACATAATTAGCTCCCCAGCTGGCATGTTCTGCCCAGTTTCTTTTAAATGCGGGGGGTTGTTTTTGAACTTTGGGGCGGGGCGCCCATGTTACACCAATGTTTTCAACTTTCATTTCAAATCTCCTAACACACACTATTACATTATTAATAAAACATATGAAAAACTTTTTTGCTATTGATCTTTGGATTTAAATCCAAAATTTTGAAGCATTTTATCTTTTTTTCTCCAATCTTTTTCAACTTTTACTTCCAAACTTAAAAATACCTTTTTGTCAGCAATTGACTCTAATTCAAGCCGTGCTTCCGTTCCTATTTTCTTCAATAAACTCCCTCCCTTTCCGATTAAAATACCTTTCTGGCTTTTTTGTTCGCAATAAATTATTGCGTATATTTTATCTATCTCTTCTTTTTCTTCGTATTTATCAATTACTATAGCTACAGAATGCGGAATTTCATCCTGTGTGTTTATTAAAATTTTCTCTCTTATAATTTCTTCTGCAACAGAGCGCATGCTCTCTTCTGTCACAATATCATCCGGATACATTTTTTCGCCGTCAGGAAGCCTTCTAAATATATTATCAAGAAGCGTATCCTTATTTCTGCCAGTTTTAGCAGAAATTCTTAATACTGGAATATTTTCATTAAAAAGAGTTTTATATGATATTAAATTTTCTTCAATTTTCTGTATATTTTTAATTTTATCAACTTTATTCATAACCAAGACCACTGGTATTTTACAATTTTTCAATATGTTTTCCACTATCCATCTGTCCCCCTTGCCGGCCGGTTCAGATCCGTCTACAAGAAATAATACTAAGTCCGCATCCGGAACTGCAATTTTTGCCTCGTCGAGCAAAAATTCGCCAAGCTTGTTAAGCGGTCTGTGCACTCCTGGAGTATCTACAAACACTATTTGCCCTCTATCTTCCGTTAATATACCCTTAATTCTCTTCCTTGTAGTTTGTGCCTTGTCTGTTGTTATTACAATCTTCTGTCCCAAAATCTGATTCAAAAGAGTTGATTTGCCAACATTAGGCCGCCCTAATATTGTTACAAAACCACACTTCATAATTATTAAGTATATCAAAAAATTAATCCGCCAAGTGGTTTTTTAAGTTTTGTAAACATAATATTTCTACAATATAAATAGTAAACAATATTGAGAAAATTTTATAATACAACCAGCTTTGTAAACATTTGTAAAAAAAGGGCAATTTTAATCTTATAAATAACTTTTTATAAATAAGGGATATTTAGAGTATGATAATCACAGTTAATAAAGTACACGAAATTAATAAGCAAACATCAACAAGTAATGTAATAGCTGCAAATAATCAATCAATTTTTAAATTTGAACAACAGCCACCAGCAGATAGTATAATCACAAAAAGATTATGGAACGATAATACAAAAAGCCTTCTGTATGATGCTATACAGAATATGGGAATAAATAACTATACCCCATCAATTTTAAAAGATGATAATACTGCCATAGCTAAATCACAAAAGCATCTTATTGATTTAATAAAATATTATGAAGGCGATAGAAATTATTATTATGAAGCTTATACAACACCTTATAAGGACAAATTTGGATCGACAACGTCCGGTTTTGGAGAGCTTACAAATAAATATATGACCCAGGAAAAAGCTTATGAAAATCTCTGCAAGAAACTAAAAAGTTATACTAACGAAGTTAGAAATCTGTTAAATAAAAAACTTGGGAAAAATACTTTTGAAAATCTTCCCTCTTCAATAAAAGAAGGGCTTATAGATCTTTGTTATAACAAAGGGCTCGGAGCAATAAGCCAAAATGCAGATTTAATAAATGCTGTTAAAAACAAAGATTATTCAACAGTAATAGCACATCTTGTTTGTGTTTATTCCGGAAAAACAGGTGCTCCTAAAGAAGAAGATGCCGGTCTATACAAAAGAAGCCTGAATCGTGCGATTTTAGCATCTAGAGACCTTAAAGGACAGGAACTTGAACAGGCAAAACAGGAAATTGAAAAAATTTATAAAAAAGCAATAAAATGTCATGAAAATAACAAGGTTTCATTAAATGAATTAAATAAAATATATGAGCAGTTTAAGACTGGAAAAATTTCTGCAAAGTCAGTTTCAGCAGAGTCTTTTAAAGTAAAAATAGACGACAGATTTAAGGGTAAAGGTGCTTGGGCCGTTGCTCAAGCATTGTACAAATCTTTAGGGGAATCAGATACAAGTTTTCAGGATTTCTATAAAGAATTTATAGCCATAAACGGAAATTCTACGGAGATTAAAATAGGGCAAGAGGTCAAGGTGCCATATTTTAAAGAAGAAATGCAACCATCTGATTCCGTTAAGAATGTAACAAAGAATGTAGTAACGAATGTAACTAATATTGCGCCGGATAAAAATAAAAAAGAGTCTGAAGTTGAAAAACCTGGCTTCTTCAAACGAGCATGGCGCAAAATCAAACATTTTTTCAGTAAAATAGGAGATTTTTTCCGTAATCTATTCGGAATAAAGAAAAAACAAAAGGAGGTTTCTACAACAGAAGAGCCAAAGACACCTTTTGAAAAAATACTTAAACACGGTAAAATCGTTCAGGACGGTGATTTCCAGATAATTACAATGGATTATAAAGTAAAGAAAGGTGATAATTTGTGGAACCTTTCAAGAACATATGGTACATCAGAAGAAATTCTCTGTAATGATAACAATATAACGGATAAGAATAGCATTAATGAAGGCCAGATATTAAAAATTCAAAAGCTCGGTTATAAAGTTCAAAAGGGTGATAATCTTTTTCAGATTGCAAAGAAATTCGGGCTCTCGGTAGATATTCTAAAAGATTTGAATAACATTGAAGACGTTAATCTAATTCATGTTAATCAAATGCTTGAAATTCCAGGTTTTATCTATACAGTAAAGCCAAAAGATACACTTTATAAGATCTCAAAGCAGGTAGGAGTAAGCCTTGAAGATTTGAAAAAAATTAACGGGCTTGCCTCAGACACTATTAGACCAAACCAGAAAATAAAAATAGTTTACAATGATTCAGACTTTGCAGTATCGTCCGATAAAAGAAAAGTTTGTTTTGACCCAAAAACAAATACAAAAAAAGAAGTAATTGATATGAGAGGAGCTGCTGATTTATCAAAACGTCCGCTTTTACAGAAGAAAAGAAAGATTAACGGACAGGTTATGGCAACTCGACAGATTTTTAATCCTACCAAAAAAGGTAGTTTATCAGGAAAGACAATTATTGTTAATGCAGGACACGGATATTCACAGGCTGGAACGGATTGCGGTGCCTTAGGAATTGGAAATATTGAAGATGAATGGCTTTTAAACTATGACAATGCTATAAGATTGAAAGACAGATTATGTGCAAAAGGGGCAAAAGTAGTATTTTTGCAAGGGCATGTTAATATTATGAT
>CALUVK010000058.1 GCA_944324205.1 Candidatus Gastranaerophilales bacterium
TTCACTTTAACTCCTTGTGCGTTAGAAGTAGCATCTGCAGATTCTCCTGTAACTCCGCCAGCCGGCGGCGGTAACGGTTCTGCTGTTAATCCGGGAGGCGGGAGCGGTAATAATGGCGGTAATAACAGTAATAATGGAAATAATCCGCAATATAAATGTGGCGATGAATACAATGGAAAAATTATTAATTGTTATGAAGTATATGAGACTAAGTATAAGTTAATAGATGGTAATTATTTTAGTTATGCCGTTGTTGCTTTACAATTCCCAGCGGCATCTAATATTGTATGGGACTATATTATACTAGATGCAGCCTCAAATAAGTTTAGATATTGGCCAATCTATTTAACAACTCAGCATGAACGTGATTTGCAGGTTGGTAGAATTATAAATACGATAAACAAAGGACAAGTTAAATCTTCACTTACTGATTTAACTATATATGGCATTAATGACGGAAGTTCTATGCAAGAACTTTATAATAAATTTTATACGTCTTATTATAATAGTATTGCACAATTTGGTACAGATGATTTATCACAATTGGATCTTATTTATATAGAAAAAACTTGGAATGAATATCAAAATTTTATAATTTCTCTTAAAAATAATCAAGGTGGGTATATTAATTATACAATAGGAAAGAAAACTTTTTATAGATGTGAAGATAAGCAATATATATACATAGAAAATGCCGAACTTAATGAAATTCAAAATGTATCTCCTTCTTGCAATAGTTTAGAAAACTAATGAATATTGGCTATATATAAAAACTGCGGATTATTTATCTTTTAAATATTTAACAAAATATGAAGAGATTGCAGGAATGATACTTAATGTGATGAGAACGTTCATTATTCCAAATTGCTGTGCAATCATCCCTAAGACTGACATTGCAAGCGCGACAATTCCCCAGCAAAATCCATTAATAAACCCAGACACAATACTTTTGTATTTCGGTAATGTTCGTTGAGCCCACACAACCGCAATCGGTTGAGCCAGCATTGTTGTAAATCCAATTGTGAAGAATATTGCAAGTGACAGTATTGAATGATTTTTATAAAGCAATCCAAATAGCAGCATCATTGGGAAAGTTGCCCACATTGAGAAATATATAACAGGTTTAGAGCCAAATATCTTTTCTACTCTAGGGCTTAAAAATGACCCTATTGCCCCTGCAAAAACAAACAAAAATAAGGCAAATCCGATGTAAAAAGGTGAATACTCCATTGATTTCCATAAAAAAGGTAAAAGTATACAGGAGCTATTTGTAATTAAAGATTTCATCATCGCAATTAACATAAGATAATTCATCTGCCTGTTTGAAAGTATTTCTTTGAAAGATTTAAAAAACTCTTTATGTTCAGGTTTCTTTTCCAGTTTTGAAAGTTTTGGAATGCAAAAAAACATTGTAGATGCAAGAATTATACCAAATATTGATGTGTATGATATCTTCTCTAGTCCCAGAATTTGCGTAATTAAAGCTGCAAACAATGGTCCGAGGGCAAATCCAAAAGAGCCTAAACTCATAAATATTCCCATATTTATAGAACAATTCTGTTTGGAAAAATAGTTTATAAATCCCATAGCCTGTGGATGGAAAAAACTTCCACCCAAGCTTCCTAATATCATGAATAGTAATAAAACAGGAATATTTGGTGCTGAAGGTGTTAGAGGTATAAAGATAGAAGCAAATATAACTCCCCAAAATATAAAAAATCTTTTAAGTATATTATCTGCAAAAAATCCAAATACAGGCTGAAGCATAGATGAACAAATATGTGAAATACTGATAACTACAGTAGCAATCGCCATAGAAAATTGAAGTTTTGCGGCAATAAAAGGCATAATAGGGTTGAGAAAGCCGCCGTAAACATCACAAACAAGATGTGCTGCGCATAGCCAAATAATGGCATTTTTTGTTCTTTTTATTTCTAATTTCATTAATAAATATTATAAATTAAAACTTATTTATTAATCAAATTAAACCTTTCTTAGGTTCATTATTTCGCCGGTTTGCTTTTTATTGAGAGTTTTAGGGCCACCGATAAGCATTGTATTTAATACAACCTGCGCATAAGATTCAGCGAGCTCAAGTTTCATATATGCATCATTAATTGTTTTTGAGCCGACAATAAATCCGTGATTTGCCATTAAAACTGCATCATATACATTAAAATACTTTGCAGTTTCGTCTACAAGCTCTCTGGATGATGGAAGTGCATATTTTGCAAGTGGTATCCCTCCAAAGTAGAAAACATTTTCTGCCATAACCGGTGCCATTAAGTCTTTACCAGCTGATGCAAAGCTGCTTAAAGCCGGGGCATGTACATGAATGATGAAATTTATATCAGGTCTTAATTTGTATATTTCAATATGTAAAAATTTCTCACTGGAGGGTTTCTTTCCTTCTTCTTTTGAGTTTCCTCTGAAGTCTGTATACACAATCTCATTTTCGTTTAAATATCCGTTTGCTGATCCGGAAACCGTAATAAGCATTCCATCTTCAAATCTAGCAGAAATATTACCAGAATAACCGGGAGAGAGGTTTTTATCTCCGCAAAGCTTTCCATAGTTTATAATTTTTGAAATTAAATCATCTCTACAATACATCTTCCACCGTTTTAATATCTTCTACAACAGCATGCTGCAAAACAGGAGGATCTGTCGATTTTTGAAAATCGTTTTCTTCTTCTATATCCTTAGGATTGTTATCTTTCTTAGCTTTCTTATCCTGTTTGATTTCCAGTCTTTCATAATCTACATGAGTTCCTTTGGCATCCATCATAACTTCTACGGTAAAGAAAGTATTTTCTCGTATAAAGTCATAACCTACATTGAACTTGACATCTTCTGGACCAACCGAAAGATAAAATGCATTTTCTTGAAAAGCTCTGTCATTAGGAGAGTCTCCGGATAAGTTAATAGAACCAAACCATGAGAGTGTTAAATATCTGCAAATTCTTATATATTCTCTAATATATACATTAGATTTCCCGTAACGATATGCATCAAAAACCGGCATTGGAGAATTGTCATCATAAACAGACTGGAAGTAACCAATATCCTGCATCCAGCGTTTGTATTGCATATGCATTCTCGGGCCGATTCTTCCGATTACCTGCGTATCACCTGTACCATATAAGGTTGCCGCTAATTGTGAAGATATGTCAAATGATAAAGCTGTCTGCTTTTCTTCATTTCTATATTTCCACACATTTTGACTTGCTTCAGCCATGTAACGTGTACGCAAAGTGCCAATTTGAGAACCATTTAAACTCCTAAAATTAACATCTTCTTCAATATCATGGAAATAACCTATATCAAATCTGTGAGAAAATAAAGAGGGCTTCCCTTTTAAAAGAAAATTATCACTTCCGTATGCATTTTCGTAAACTAAGTCTAAACCGTATTTAGGACGACGTCTTCCTAAAAACCATTCGTTCATATAGTCATTTATACCATATTGTAAGAATAAATTATCATCTAGTCTTTGTTTACCTCTGAGTAAAAACTTACTTTCCGCAGTACCATAGGCAACCTGTGTTCTGTTTGTTCCGCTCTGGAAACGACCGATACCACCAATTCCAAATCCGTGGTTGTAATTAAGCATTGGTATAGCCTTCAAAACGGAACCTTTAGGAAGTTCAAATACAAATCCTGGACCGATGTACATCCCCAAACCTCTGTATGAACCAAGTTCCCAAGAATTTGTTTCTGCAAAATCGTTATTTTTATTTGTGTAAACTTTTACAGCCGGAATTTTAATCAGTTTCTTTGGTCCCTTAAAAAGTGTGGCTTTTTTCAGTGCTATGATTTCTAAGTCGCCTTTTTGAGTAACTTTTATATCTTTTACCTGAAGTTTTATAACCCCTTTTTCCATGTCACTCGTTAGTGTTTCGCTTTTGGGGACAATCATCTGCGAAAGCATTGGGCCGCGGTTTGCAGAACGGAAGTTTATAGGAAAAGATTCATCTACAGTTAAAGAACCGTTTTCTTGAACAATTTTATCACCGTACACATAACCTTTTCTGGCTCTAATTTCTATAGTTGCAGTTTCTGCAACAGGATTTTCTATCAAAGCACTTTCTTCATTCATATCAACAAAAATATAATCACCCGAAATAGTCTGACCACCCTTCAGAATTTTTACGTTACCTTCAGCTTTGATTGTATTATTTGCACGATCATAGGTTATTTTGTCAGCTTTTACAGTAGTTTGTTGTTTAACAAATTCTACATTTACATTTCCGGTTGCAACAACACAGTATGTATCTGTATCGTAATCCATGTTTTCGCAATCCATGATTATATTTTCTGTATTTTTATCTTCTTGAACTTTTTCCTTTTTACTTTTTCGATTCCAAAAATGTCTTTTTTTGTGTTCTGTTACAGATTCTTCATCTGCTTCAAAACCATCCGGCATCATTGTTTCATCAAAACTTTCTTCTAAATCTTTAGAAGCATATTCAGAAGTTTCAGTTTCGGCTGCATAAATGTCATTGCTTTCTGGAGCTACCGGAGCGAGTTGAATTTTTTTGTTATGTCTTTCTTTAAGCTTTTGTTTTATTAATAACCTTGCTTTTTTGACAGGAGGCATGGTAGGTGTCCTTGAGGGACGGTTTGAAGCAGCATCTTCTTGCTGTTGTCTGACAGCGGGCGGTGTAAAAAACGCATCTCCCGTAAAATCAGCAGGATCAACAAACGAATATTCAGCAAATGCAGTATTTGCAGTTAAAAAGGTTATTAATGATATTATAGCTATTCTTTTATTCAATATTTAAAATCCCTTTATATGTAATTTAACGGATTATTTGGCTGCCCATTGACCCTGACTTCAAAATGGCAGTGTGGTCCTGTACTGTATCCTGTTGTTCCTTCATAACCCAATACCTGTCCTTTGGTAACTCTCTGTCCGTTTGTAACCTTTATTGAGTTCATATGTGCGTAGAGTGTCGTTATTGGTTTTCCGTTAACAATACCGTGTTCTAAGATTACAACTTTACCATATCCGCCATACCATCCGGAATATATGACCTTGCCGGAATTAGAAGCATGTATAGCTCCAAGGTTAGGGCCGCCTATGTCAACTCCGGAGTGGAAAGATTTGCTGTTGAAAATAGGGTGCGTTCTCCAGCCGAAAGGCGAAGTTATACGCCCCTGTATAGGTTTGATAAAACCGGAAGCCACTTGAACATTTGTATCTTTGGCAGTTTTGTTAATATAAGAACCAATGCTTGCAGATTGTTTTGCCAGCTCTTTTTCAGCCTTCTCATAAGCTACACGGTCTGTTCGGAGCTTATTAATCATACTTTCGTTTTTTGCAATGGCTCTATCAATATAAGCACGCTGTGTATTAATAGAAGCAATCGAACGTTCAAGATTTCTCTTTCTTGCTTCTATACTGTACTTTAAAAGAGCAATTTCCTGTGCTTTCTTCTTAGCAGCAGCCATTCTGTCATAATCCTCTTTAAGAATTATTTTCTGGAAATACACTCTATCAACCAGCATATTAATATCTTCCGACGTAATCAGAAGTTCAAAAAAGGCTTTTCTTTGAGATTTAAAAACTTTTCTAATATGTCCTGCAAGAACAGTATTTAAGCTGTTATATTCAGCCGCTGCTTTATCCAGTTTTGCCTGCATTCCGTTTAATTCATTCTGTGCATCAATTACCTGCGATTTAGATTGCTGCAAATTGTTAGTGGCATTTTCAAGTTTCTGCTGATTTTTATATAATTTATTTGTTTCAAGGCTCTCCAGCCACTTAAGATGGTTAATTTTTGCTCTTGTACGTTTTTTTTGGGTTTCTAAATCTTGAGTTGCAAAAGAAGTACAACACGCAAATGTGTTGAAAATTACCGCCACAAATATTAAAACATTTAATATTTTTTTCAAATCTTCTCCGCCTATCCTCTAATGCCAGGAAGCAATAAAAGCACTCCCATCCCAAAAGTCCATATAATAAATGAAACTGCAATTAGTCCAACTATCAATTTTTTATGTTGTCTGAAAAAATCCATTTCTACCTCTCTTTTTATTATTTTAATACAAAAAAAGAGCTATGACAAATTCTTAAAAAATCTTATATTTATATTTTTATCTTAATTTTATTGTGAAATTAAGGCAAACAATTCTTCAAATTCAGGAAAAGAGATTTTTGTCCATTCAAATCCGTTGATTGCAATTTCATTTTTACAAATAAGTCCTGCCACATAAAAACTCATGGCCAACCTATGATCATGATACGATTCTAGTGTGTTATTCCCAAATAATTCTGATTTACCCCTGACAGTAAAACCATCTTCAGATTCTTCTATATCAACTCCGATTTTTAAAAGTTCTTTTACAAGACATTTTATTCTATCAGACTCTTTGTTTCTCAAATCGCCAGCATCTTTAACAATTGTTTCACCTTCTGCTTGAGAAGCTAAGACTGCAATAACAGGAAGTTCATCAATCAAACGAGGAATATCTGCACCTTTAATAATACAAGATTTAAGATTGTCCGTATATTGAATTCTAACATCTGCAATCTCTTCTCCTGATATATGACGAGGATTAAGTATTTCAATGTTGCCCCCCATGCGATTTATTATATCAATAATGCCAGCTCTGGTAGGGTTTATTCCAACATTCTTTATAATAAAATCAGAGCCTTTAACAATAAGTCCTGCAACCATAAAAAATGCCGCAGATGAAATATCCCCAGCAATGTCAATATCTTTTGCTTCTAATATAGACGGTCTTATTGTGATTTTACAGTCATGTGTTTCAATATTAGCACCAAGATATTTAAAGAGATTTTCTGTATGGTTTCTTGAAAGATATGGCTCTTTAAAAGTAGTTGTTCCATCCGCTTTAAGTCCTGCTAGAAGAATGCAAGATTTTACTTGAGCACTTGCAAGCTTTGAGCAATAATTAATTCCGTGAAGTCTTTTGCCGTGAATTGAAAGTGGTGCATGTCCATTATCTGAGCATATATCTGCACCCATGAGAATAAGTGGGTCTATGATGCGTTTCATTGGGCGTTTAGATAGGCTTTCATCACCTGTTAAAACAGAATCAAAATTTTCTCCGGCTAAAATTCCTGATACTAATCTCATCGTAGTACCTGAATTTCCGCAATTATAAATAGAATTTTTTGATAAGGGTTTAAGTCTCCCTCCACAGCCTTTTACTTTTATGCTTTTTTTATCAATAAACCTTATGTTAATACCTAAACTTTTAAATAGCTTCAAGGTTGAGTGACAATCAGCACCACTAGAAAAATTTTTAATAATACATTCACCTTGCGAAATTGAAGAAAACATTACTGCTCTATGTGAAATCGATTTGTCTGAAGGAATGGTGATTTCACCTTTTAGCGGGGTTTTTGAATTTTTGATAGTCTTAATCACTTTATATTACCTCTATTTCAATTGCATTCTATCATAATTATTAATATTTGTAAAAATTATAGAAAAATGCATATATTAAAAATTATAAAATTTAATTAATATTATTTATTTTTGTTTTAATTTAAAATATTTTGGTAACCATCTAGGGACATTATTTTTATATTGTATATAATCTTTTCCAAAATTTTTTTCAAGTTGTTTTTCTTCAAATAAATAAAAGTAAATATTATTTGCAGTAAAAAATATAATTATCCACCAAATTATGTGCATTGAGTTAGAAAGAAAATATTCGGCAGTAAGAATAAGCATAATCCCAACTATCATTGGATTCCTTATATAAGAATAAGGTCCACAAGTAATTAAGGCTTTGGGCGGATTCCAAGGGGCAAGTGTACCTTTACCGAGGTTATTAAATAAGACAATTGTCCAAATGAATAGTGATACGCCAAATATTAACAATAATATTCCTATAATCCAATAGAGAATATTAGGCTTTGTATAAGTGTAATTTGAAAAAGTCAGTATCAGGGAAGGTATAATAACTATTACATTAAAAGGCAATATTAATAAAGCTTTTATCCATTCAAACATATATTAAGCAGTATAGCAGCAAAATAAAAAAATGCTATATTTAAATTTATGGTTTTAACAAGTTTCTTTAACAATATCAAATATATCTTTGCATTTTTTAAATACATTTATTGCATCAGATAATGCCAGCATATTGGGTCCGTCACAGAGTGCACAATCCGGATTAGGATGAATTTCAAAGAATAAAACATCAGCACCTGCTGCCATAGCAGCATTTGCAAGTGTTGGAACAAATCTTCTGTCCCCGCCGGTTGAATCGCCGTTAGAGCCGGGCATCTGGACGCTATGGGTAGCATCAAATACAACAGGATAGCCGAATTCCTTCATTATAGGAATGGCTCTAAAATCTACTACAAGGTTGTTATAGCCGAA
>CALUVK010000059.1 GCA_944324205.1 Candidatus Gastranaerophilales bacterium
TAAACCTTGTAATAACTCTTCTTACATCATCGCCTTTGTATTGTGTATTTTTGTTGTACTTTCCGCTTAAAAATCCGCTTGCCATGGGAGAAAATGCAACAAAACCGATATTTAACTCCTGACAAAGCGGTATTACATCTTTTTCAAACATCCGCTCCATCATTGAGTATTCACTTTGAATTGCAGTCAGAGGAGTTACGGCATGCGCTTTTTTAATTTGTTCCGGCGTTGATTGAGACTGCCCCCACGCACGAATTTTACCTTCTTTAATAAATTCTCCCATCCAGCCTGCAACCTCTTCCACATTACTGTCCAAGGGAACTCTGTGCTCATAATAAATATCAATATAATCGGTTTGCAATCTCTTTAGAGAATCGTTTAAAGCATTTGTTACACCTTTTTTGCTTAGTTTTCCCTCCGGAATTTCCTGTCCCGGCTGAAAAACAGGTACAAATTTTGTTGTCAAAATAATTTTATCCCTGAAAGGTTTCACAGCCTTTCCGACAAGTTCTTCATTCACATAAGGCCCGTAAGCTTCTGCCGTGTCAAAAAGTGTACAGCCCAAATCGTAGGCTTTTTGCATAAGCCTTATAGATTCTTCTTCCGCAGGAATTGCACCGTAGCCGTGGGAAAACCCCATACAGCCTATACCGACTGCCGAAACCTCAATATCTCTAAGTTTTCTGTATTTCATAATTCAATTCTCCTTTATTTAAGATAAGCCTGAAAAATAGACTTGATACGAATATCACAAAATCTATCCGTCCAATCAAGCGGCTCAAATTTTCCGTTAGACATACACCAGCTAATCATCATTCCGTAAAGTTCACTAATTATAATATATGTTAATAGCTCAACCGGAGCATCCTCTCTAAGCTCTTTTGAATTTCTTAAAATATTTGAAAGCATCTCACAGTCATAGAACCATTTTTTACTGTCCATACTTTCCGGTACATGATTAGGGTCAATTACATTCCTTATCCACTCGCGGCAGATTTGAATTCCGCAAAACTCAACCTGTTCCATAAAACGCCGGAAATAATGCCGCAGTTTTTCAAATAATTCCGCATTTTCCATCTGTTCAATCTCTTCTGCAATTTCGCCAAAAGGAGTTCTGCTTATTTCCGGAACAATATCTTCTTTTCTTTTAAAATACGTGTAAAATGTACCCTTTGCAACTCCCGCTTTTTTTGTAATATCCTCAACATTAATTGAGTTAAAGCCTTTTTCCTTAATAAGCTCCAATCCCGCCGATATGAGTTTGCGTTTTGTTTCTTGTGCAGCAATTTTACGTTTCACCATACAATATTCTCCCGTCAGAAAAATATTGTATCAAATTAGTGACTTAAAGTCAATGACTCAGGGTCAACGTTTTCTGCGCAAACTTTGCGTATAATAATTTTTTACCACATTTTGAGCAGTCTCTTCCGTATATCTGTACTTAGATAAATTTAAATTTATCTTTCCGTCAGATTCCTTGTTAAGTGTTCTTTCAATCTGATACGGATAAGTCTCATACCCTTTGAAACCGCCGTTATGGATTATTTTAATAATTTGGTTTATATATTTTTGGCAATTCTTAGGAATATTTGGAAATCTTTCTATAAATTTTGCAAGCGGCATATTTGCTCTTGTGCTGTTTGCATTTCCCGAAACGAGCATAAAATTATCAATAGAATTTGCTCCGCCCAGAGAATCAGGCTTGATATGTTCAATTGTTCCTATTGATGTTCTTATAAGTCGTTTTGCAATTTCCTGTTGTGTTCGGCCTGCATATTTAACAATAAAAGCATTTTCACTCGTTACAGATGTGGGAAGATAAATAGCCCTTTCTTTAAGTTGTTCAAAAACATCTTCTTCATCTTTTCTGATATGAATATCATCAAAAGAACTCAATAAAGTTTTTCTTTTGAATGTGTTTTCCTGCGAATTATCTAAAATAATCTGACGGCAGGTTGTTGTTTTCCGATGAATTTCAAGTGCTTTAGCCGGTGAAAGATTTAATGAAATCTTATCTACATCATCCAAAACTTTAAATTCTTCAAGCTTCAATTTAATCAACGCTTCATTGTAGTGCTTCTGTAATATCTCCGGTAAAGTCACTTCCGGAGATTTATTAACATACTGGGTAAACATCCTGAAAATTCTTTTTTCTACAGGCTGCATATATAATGTATACGGAGAAAGAACTTTAAAAATATCTTTGACATCATTACAAGCATCTATTTTCATTTCAATCCGCGTTTCTTTTGAAGCGGAAATCATCGGAACTCCGAAATACGGACATATTATATCATTAAACTTTTGCAATTTTTTCAGAGGATTGCCGGCGGAAGTATTTGCTTTAAAAGCCGGTCTGCGGTCGGAACATTCCGGCCTTTGAGCGGAAAAAAGCGTATTGTTAAATATTTTTCTTGTGACAGCTTGTATTTGCAAAACGAGTTCCCCTGTTATTATATTACCAGTTATTTCAAATCTTGACAATCATAGCAAAATTTATTTTGAGGAGTTTTAAAAAAATATGACATCAAATATAAATTTTAAAGGCATACCTGTTGCAAAAGCCAAAACTGCCGTAAATAGTTTTAAAATCTACCGACTCGGTGCAAATGATATTGATTTTGCCCGGGAACTTCAAAGAAACATTAATTTAAGAAAGCTTATGCCAAACCTGAAAATAACAGAATACAATATCTGGAGCAGCATGATTCGCGAAGCGCTTTTTGATACCTCGTTAATGAATACTCAAAGATTGCTTACAACCGTCAATAATTCTCCTTGCGGAATTATGAATTATTCTATCAATAAAGCTTCCGTTAATCTAAATTATATAGGGACATGGCCGCAAGAAATCGGGAAAAAAGTTCCGTTTGCGGGAAAAACGCTTTTCACGGCATTATTCAAACATTTTTCAGAATCCAAAGCACTTTTTATAAATCTTGTTGCAATGAGACTTGCGCCTTTTGACCCTATGGGAAAATATCTTAAATTAGGTTTTAAACGCTGCGGCGGTGATAATTATCAGGAAATTATGAGAATTGACAGAGATAGAGCCAATAAAACATTGGAAACTTTACAACAAGAGATAGAGCTTTCAAAAATAGAAAACGCTTCTGATGTTAACTTATTTGATGAACTAAAGCTGCCTATTTAATTTTTATTTCTTTTTATCTGCAAGCTCACTGTCCATCCTCAAAAAGACCGGTTTAATATCGTCTTTATTGATTAAATGGCCCGCTTTTAAATAGCGGCAGTTTATATCATCCAGTTTTATATCCAAATCATACCCGAGCTGTTCCGCCATTCTTGAAGCAATATTAGGACAATAGGGGTAAATGAGAGATGATATAACAGTCATTACCTGAAGTACATTTGTTAAAACTTCTCCGCACTTATCCATCTTTTCTTCTTTTGCTAAAGTCCAGGGAGCATTGTCAGTTACATATTTGTTCGTAATATCAACAAGCTCGATAATCTTTTGTGCAGCTTCCTGTACTTCAAAATAATCGAAATGGTGTTTTACAGCTTTAACTGTTTCGAGCGCCTGTTTTTCAAGCTCATTTTTATTCAAAAATTCGGGCTTAATATCTCCGTCAAAATATTTCACAAGCATTGAAAGAGTTCTGTTTAGAAGATTTCCCATAGAGTTTGCAAGATGGGCATTAACTTTTTCTTTAAAATCTTCATCGGAATAATTCCCGTCCTTACCGCACGGTGCAGCTGATGCCATATAGTATCTGAGAGGATCCGGAATATCAAGATTAAATGCTTCTAATACAGCAGTTGGAGAAATTACATTTCCTAAAGATTTAGACATCTTTGTCTGGTCAATAGTAATCCAGCCGTGCGCAAGAATATGTTTAGGAAGCGGAAGCTCCAGCGCCATAAGTATTGCAATCCAGTATATGCTGTGGAATTTTAAAATATCTTTTCCGATTACCTGAACATCTGCCGGCCATAGTTTTTCAAACTTATCACTGTTTCCATCCGGGTCATAGCCAATTGCCGTAATATAGTTTGAAAGAGCATCAATCCAGACATAAATAACCTGCTCCGGATCATCAAGAACCGGTATTCCCCAGTTTACATTGGTTTTTACACGGGAAACGGAAATATCTTCAATATTCTCAAGCTGGTTAATAACTTCATTAGCCCTGAATGACGGGACAATAAAATCCGGATTGGTTTTTATATGTTTAATTATTGCATCTTTATACTTTGTAAGCTTAAAGAAATAATTTTCTTCTTCAACCACTTCCGGTTTTTTCTGATGGTCAGGACAAAGTCCGTCCTCTGTTAAGTCTTTTTCGTTCAAGAATGCTTCGCAGCCGGAGCAGTAAAGCCCGGTATAAGAGTGCTTATAAATATCGCCTTTTTCCACAAGCTTTTTGAAAATCTTTTGAACGATTTTTTCATGCTGTTCATCAGTAGTTCTTATGAATTGAGAATAATCTATATCCAGAGCCTTCCAGGCATCTTTAAACTTTTGAGCGTTCATATCACAAAATTCTTTAGGAGAGATACCCTTCTCTGCAGCGGTTTTTTGAATTTTTATTCCGTGCTCATCAGTACCGGTTAAAAAATACGCATCCTCGCATCTTTGCGTAAAATGTCTGTAAATAACATCCGTAAGAATTTTTTCGTACGCATGCCCGATATGCGGAGCTCCGTTAACATAATCTATAGCCGTTGTCGTATAAAATTTTGTCATAGTATTTACTTCCCTTTGTAATGATATTCTCAAAACAAATTATATCATAAAAAATCAGCAAAACTTACTACCTATACAACAATTTCTTTTTATGTTAAACTTCCTTTGTTATGAATAGAAAACCAATTATAGCTGTAGTAGGACGCCCTAACGTAGGGAAATCGACATTTGTTAACCGTCTTGTCGGAAGACGGCAGTCTATCGTAGATGATTTGCCAGGAGTTACCCGTGATAGAATCTATTTTGATGTCGAATGGCAAAATAATACATTTACTGTTATTGATACAGGAGGTATTGTTCCTGGTGATGAAGATGAAATCATGGTTTCTATATATGACCAAGCAAGAATTGCTTGTGAAGAAGCAGATAAAATTATATTTATCGTAGACGGGACAGAAGGTGTTACCCCAGTAGATACTGATATTGCAAATATTTTAAGACAATCTGATAAACCCATATTTTTAGCTGTTAATAAAATTGACTCCCACAATCAAATTTCAATGATTAGCGATTTTTATTCTCTTGCAATAGGTGAACCTATTGCAATTTCGGCTCTGCATGGTTCAGGCGGTGTTGGTGATTTACTAGAAGAAATTACTAAAGATTTTGAAAACAAGGAAAATCTTGTTGATGATAACTCAATCAAAATAGCAATCGTTGGAAGGCCAAATGCAGGTAAATCTTCTATTGTAAATGCTCTTTTAGGAGAAAAACGAGTTATAGTATCTGACATATCTGGTACAACAAGAGATAGTATTGATTCAAAGCTTCAATATAACGAACAGGAATTCGTTATAATTGATACTGCAGGTATACGCAAAAAATCAAAAGTAGACTATGGGGTTGAAAAGTTTGCTGTTGATAGAGCTATAAGGTCAATACGAGAGTGTGATGTAGCATTAATGGTTATAGATGCAACAGAAGCTGTTAACGGAATTTCTGATCAAGATAAAAAAATTGCTTCTATTATTACAGAGGCCGGAAAAGGAATGGTTATTGCAATCAACAAATGGGATTTAATTGAAGATAAAAAATCAAACACTATAAATAAATTTAATCAAAAAATAGCACAAGAAATACCGTTTTTAAATTATGTTCCCAAAATTTTTATAAGTGCAGTAACACATCAACGTTTGAATCAAATATTCACTAATGTATTAGAGGTTCAAGGAGAAAGGTGCAAAAGAATTTCAACAGGACTTTTAAATAAAGTAGTAAATGAAGCATATGCACTCAATCCTCCACAAACAATCAGAAATAAACGGTTGAAAATAATGTATTCCACACAGACAACCGTTAAACCTCCAACCTTTGTTTTATTTGTCAATAATGAAGATTTAATAAAGGATCACTATAAACGTTATATAGAAAATAAATTGCGTGAAGCCTTTGGTTTTACAGGAACTCCTATCAAAATTTTAATCAGAACAAGAACTGAAAAAAAATAATACTATTTAATAATAACAATATCTCCGCGCTTAACTTCTTTAACCAAAGTTTTTATAACTTCATTATCCATACGCATACATCCTTGAGATACATATTTACCAATTGAGCCGGGATTATTTGTACCGTGGATAAATTCTCCTGTTTGACTTTGTATTCCTGTTTTTGTGTCTATCTTGTTTAAACATATAATCTTTGGGCCATAAGCGCCTGGATTTCTTCTACGCTTTGTTCCCCTTGGAGCCGTCCTGTATGGATACGTTTCGATATGAGTAACAATTCGTACACCTTTATCTGTTGGAGTTGTTTTCTTACCACTGGCAATTAAATATGCTATCTTGGCATTTCCTTCCTCATCATATTTATATAAAATATTTTCAGACAAATCGACAACTATTTTCGCAATTTTATTTTCTCCTGCAATTTCAATATTAGGATTAGGAGCGTTTAATAATAATGCCTTTTCTGAAGACCCTTTTGCAGGAACGGTTCTTATTGTTTTAATAAAAGTATCACTATTTTGCGATACATTGGCTAATGAATTTACCGTAACCAAAGGGGATGTTATAAAAGCACTAATAATTCCGACTTTCTGTATATAATTTTGAATTCTCATATTTTATATAAAACATATCAAAATATAATTTGCTATTTTTTTACAAACCTCTTTCGGGATGAGCAGAATTGGATGAAACAATTTCATAATATTCATTCTTATCAATATTTACTCCCATATTTTTTATATCGACAATAAATTTTTTCTTATTCTTTTTTTTTGTATAAGAAATCTTATCTAATGATTTCATTGTTTTCTCCAACCTGAACAATTGTAGGTTTATGAGCTTTGATCTCATCTGAGGTTAATTGTGCATATGTCACAACAATGATCTTATCACCTGGCTGCGCTTTTCTTGCGGCAGCACCATTTAGACAAAAACATTTTGAACCTCTTTTGCCTTTTATAGCATAAGTCTGAAATCGTTCTCCATTATTTATATTTAATATTTCGACTTTTTCCCACTCCAAGATGCCCGCCAGCTCAAGAAATTCTTCGTCTATAGTAATTGAGCCGACATAGTTTAAGTTAGCATCAGTCACAGTGGCTCTGTGTATTTTTGAATTTAAAAATTGTCTTAACATATCTACCTCGTTTTTTATGTTAGCACAAAAAAAGAGTAAGGTGGTGAATGAGATTTTTTTATTAAAATCTAGAATATAAAAAAAGGAGGTAATTATGTTAGATTTGTTTATACTAGAGAGTTGCCCTTATTGCAGAAAAGTTATGGATTTTCTTGATGAAAAGGGGGTGAAATATAATAAAATTGATATAATCGATAAAGCTTCAGAAGAGGCTTTAATACAAATAGGCGGAAAAAGGCAAGTTCCATTTCTTATTGACAAAGACAGAAATATTCAAATGTATGAATCAAATGACATTATTGAATATATAAAAACAATAATCTAATAAGCTTTATCAGCTTGTGTATAGTACTTAAATTTATTATCGTCAAAAACAAAATTATTTAACATATCAAATTCTTTAGAGAATTCTCTTTGATTGAGTTCTATTATCGGAAGGTTAAATTCTTCTGCTAGTTTTTTTACTTTTATATCATAATTTATCGCAAGAGTTTTTACGCCACTTTTTATTGCCACAACATTTGCATGAAATCTCATTGCTATCATATATTCTAAATCAGCAATTTTATAAAAAACTTCATTTATAGATAAGCCATACAAAATTTCAATTTCTTTAAGACCATTTTTTTCAAGCATTCTTTTAAATTTTCCACAAACTTCCAAATCAATACTATCTTGAAAAGAAAATATTTCTATTTTTTTATCCGCAAAACGTTTTGCAACTTCATCTGCAAGAGATTTCAAGAATTCTTCTTTCAAAGTCGGATAATTTCTCAGTTGAATTCCTACAATTCCTTTATTATGTTTAACAGGCAAATCCAGATCAAATATCGGGTCTTGAACGAGCTTTGAGACAATTCCCCAGCAGGTCAGAAGTTCTTGCGATTTTTTATCGCGAACCGAAATTTCAGAACAATGTTTCAGAGCAAGTTTAGTTAAAAATTTGCCGATTTTAGAACGCAAAGGGCCGATACCCTGAGAAAAAATTATTACTTTTTTTCTCATAA
>CALUVK010000060.1 GCA_944324205.1 Candidatus Gastranaerophilales bacterium
GAGGAGATATAAATATGCAAAACAGAGTTTTACTATGTATTATGGACGGATGGGGTATCTCAACCGGTTCTGAAAAATATGATGCAACTAAACTTTCTCATCCGGTTAATGTTCCGGAATTAATAAAAGATTATCCTTCTACGCTTATTCATGCTGATGGCGAATATGTCGGGCTGCCGCATGGGCAAATGGGGAACAGCGAAGTCGGTCACCTGAATTTAGGTGCAGGAAGAGTTGTTTATCAGGATTTATCAAAAATTAACAGAGCAATCAAAGACGGTTCATTTTTTAAGAATGAAAAATTCCTTGAAGCTATTGAGCATGCTAAAAAGAATAATTCATCACTTCATATTTACGGTCTGGTTTCAACCGGCGGAGTTCATTCATCTTTAGACCATGTGCTTGCTTTAATTAAACTTGCGGCTGATGAAGGACTCAAAAAGGTTTATGTTCACGCGTTCCTTGACGGGCGTGATACTCCGCCATCAAGCGCCTGCACTTACCTAGAGCAGGTAGAACAAGAGCTTGCTAAATACAATCTGCCGCCGATTGCTACAGTTATCGGACGTTATTACATAATGGATCGGGACAACAGATGGGAAAGAGTCGAAAAAGGCTACAACTGCCTGTTATTTGGAGAAGGGAACCAGGCTCCTTCTGCCTGCGAAGCTGTTCAAGAGTCTTATAAAAACGGCGTCACAGATGAATTTGTACTTCCGACAGCAATAGGCAGTGAAGAGGAGATAAAAGAAAGCAGAATTAAAGATAACGATGCTATCATATTCTTTAACTACAGACCTGACAGGGCAAGAGAAATCAGTAAAGCTATAAACTTCGCTGATTTTGACGGCTTTGAAAGAAAGAAAGTCCTAAAAAACATTTACTATTGCACAATGACAAGCTATGAGGCAACCTTTACTTTCCCTGTAGCTTTCCCGAAAACACAGCTTGTAAATATTTTAGGCGATGTCTTAGAAGCAAACGGTGTAAACCAGTTCAGAACGGCTGAAACTGAAAAATATGCTCACGTTACGTTCTTCTTTAATGGCGGAATAGATGAGCCGCAGCCTCATGAAACAAGAGTTCTTGTGCCTTCTCCAAAGGTTCCTACATACGATATGCAGCCGGAGATGAGTGCTAGAGAAGTTTGCGAAAATGTATTAAAAGCTATTGATAACGACAAATACGGATTTATTCTTGTAAACTTTGCTAACCCTGATATGGTAGGACATACGGGAGTTTTAGAAGCAGCAGAGAAGGCTTGTAAAGTCGTTGATGAGTGCGTAGGCAAGATTGCGAAAAAATGTAAAGAAAAAGGTGTAGTAATGCTGCTTACGGCAGACCATGGCAACGCTGAAGTTATGTTTGACGAAAGCACCGGAAAACCTCATACTGCGCACACTACAAATGAAGTTCCGTTTGTTGTAATCAACGCGCCTAAAGATATTGAATTAAAGCAGGATGGAGCTTTATGCAATGTTGCTCCTACCGTTTTAGAATTGATGGGTATTAAAAAGCCTGATGAGATGGATTGCAGCAGTTTGATAAAATAGTGAGTAAATATGAGCGAAAACGTTAAACCTTTAGATATAGATTTATCACTAAAAAAGAATAATGTTGATGAATTCTTCTTCAACTTGAGCGAAAACCCGAACGGGTTTAAGAATAAAGATTTCAGATATACATTAAGCTTAATATACCAGTTAGTAGAGGACGAATTTGAGGGGATATTCTTATCCCCCAATTCTCCGGTTAGAAACACTGATTTCTTTTTAATAAACGAAGGCAGTGAAACTAATCCGAAATTGTCATTTTTTGTAACTCCTACTAATAATTTTCAATTCTATTTAAAGTCTAAAGGTTCAATGTTCAGGTTTTCGCCTAAAGAAGTGAACGGCCAAATCGGATACGTAATGAGTCTTGATCTGGTTTTGGATTACTTTGGCGGATTTGGTGAGATTGTTGATTTTTCATCTCTAACGCAAACTTTTGCTTATTTTAATAAACTTACTCATTTTGTGATGAAATTAATTGAAAAATTGTATTTCATTCCGACTGTTCACAGAAAAGACGCTCCTTCCGGCGGTTCTTTCAGAATTGTATATGAACCGATTATTTCTAATAAAGAGTCCGCAAAAATTATTAATGAATTAGAAAATAATTTGCCGGAGAATTTATTTATAAAAGGTACAAAGCCAAAGAATTTTGTTGAAAGATTTGTAAGGGAATATTTAAACTACCTTATTTACAAATTTTTAGGCATAAAGGCTTACAGGTTCAAAGACATCAAATCCGGTCATTATATGATTAAGGACTTAGAGCAGAGATGTCTTATGAAAGGGAAAGATGTTGCAGAAGATATTGCCCAGTGGTTTGATGAATTATATTTAGGGAAGTATGATTTAATACCGTTCTTTAAAGTTAATAAAGTTAGTGATGATGCATTTGAGCTTAAAATCCACATTAAAAACCGGAAAACAGATGAGACAATTATTCTTGATGATTTGTATCATAAAGATGAAATTTGGGGGCTGGATACGGCTGATATTTCAAAAATTATTGAAAAACAGCTTAATTATGCAGTCAGATATATGCCGGAATTAGAAACACTGTTTGAGGATGAGGAAAAGCTTGCTCTTACGCTTAACCTGAATGAAGTTTATAAAATAATTACGCAGACAGCATATTATCTTCAAAAAGCGCAGATTGACGTAATCCTGCCGGAAGAATTAACTAATATAATAATTCCGAGGGCTTCTATAAATGCGAAAGTTAAGGCCTCTCGCTCTGCTGATTTGATGAATATATTTAATACAGTATCAAGCAGTGCAATATCTCTTGACGATATTTTAGAATTCTCTTACGAAGTATCTCTGGGGGACGAAAAAATATCCCTTGAAGAGTTTAATAAGCTTGTCAGCGAAAGCAACGGACTGATACAATACAAGGGAAAATACATTCTGGTTGATAAAGAAGAAGGCTTAAAGCTTATTGATAAAATCAAGAATGCAAATCATAAAAAGATGACAAGGCTTGAACTTATTCACGCATCAATGTCAGGCCAGCTTCAGGATTATGATTTCAACTATGATGAAGCTTATGCAAACGTTATCAAGGATTTTGCAAAGCCTGTTGAAGTAAAACAGCCGGAAGGGCTTAAAGGCGAACTTCGGACTTACCAGATGACGGGACTAAAATGGCTCTGGACAAATGTTTCAAAAGGATTTGGCTGCTGTATGGCCGATGATATGGGGTTAGGGAAAACTATTCAGGTTATAAGCCTTATGCTTAAGTTAAAAGAAGAAAATAAGCTTAAAAATCCGGCTCTTGTTGTATGTCCGACAACTCTTATGGGGAACTGGATGAAGGAACTTCAAATGTTTGCGCCTGATTTAAAAGTATCTACATACCACGGACTTGACAGAAAACTTGATACAAAATCGGATGTAATCCTTACAACTTATGCTATTATGCGTATTGATGTAGAAGAGATGAAAAAACACACCTGGGGAATGGTAGTAGTTGATGAAGCGCAGAATATTAAAAACCCTGATACAGCGCAGACACTTGCTATTAAAGCATTAAAATCCGATATTAAAATCGCAATGACAGGTACTCCCGTAGAAAACAGGCTTACGGAATTATGGAGTATTTTTGATTTCCTGAATAAAGGATATTTAGGCTCTCTTAAAGATTTCCAGAAGAGTTATGCCGTGCCGATTGAACGTTTTAAAGAAAAAACAAGAGCTTCAAAATTAAAACTTTCTGTTTCACCTTTTGTATTAAGGCGTTTAAAGACAGATAAACACGTTATATCAGACCTTCCTGATAAGATGGTAATGAACGATTACTGCTATCTTGCAAAAGCACAGGCAATTTTATATGAAAAAACGCTTAACGAAATGATGGAGAAAATCAGCGGTTTTACAGGAGTAAACAGAAGGGGAAATATATTTAAGCTGATTACTGCACTAAAGCAGATTTGCAACCACCCTTACCAATTTATTAAGAGCGGAGAGACTTCCAAAGAGCTTTCAGGAAAAGCTGAAAAGTGCGTTTCACTTGTGCAGAATATCATCGATAACAATGAAAAAACACTTATTTTTACTCAATACAAAGAAATGGGAGATTTGCTTACAAAAATTCTGCAGGAAGAATGTAATTCAGAGCCGTCTTTCTTTCACGGTTCTTTAACAGTTCCGCAGAGAGAAAACTTAATCGAAGATTTTCAGAACAATGATGAGCGCAAGATTATGATACTTTCGCTTAAAGCCGGAGGAACAGGATTAAACCTTACAAGCGCAACAAATGTCATACACTATGACCTCTGGTGGAACCCGGCTGTAGAAGAGCAGGCTACAGATAGAACTTATCGTATCGGACAGGATAAAAATGTTATGGTGCACAGGCTTATAACCCTCGGTACTTTTGAAGAAAAAATTGATGAGATGTTAAAATCCAAAAAAGAGCTTGCTGATTTAGCGGTATACGAAGGCGAGAAGATAATAACAGAACTTTCTGATCAGGAAATTTACGATATATTTTCACTTACAGCTGGATAATTATTTATTAGTGTTATAAAAGTAAAAAGCCTTGTAGTTTATTATACTACAAGGCTTTTTCTTTACTTTATAATGAATTTCTATAAATTTCTTCTACCGCTTCTTTTGTTGCTTTGGTAGGTGCAATTGCAAGAAGTCCATTCAACGATGGTGTTGTAAATGCCAGGTTTACAAGGTTAGGAATGTCAGCTTCTGTAAATCCTTCATCTTTTAACTTTGAGGGAACGTCTACAGACTTCAGCCATTCATACACACCCTTAGAAGCCTCTTCGGCAGAATTAAATTTGCCTGCAATTGGTTCAAGAATATACTTTAAGGTTTCTTCTTTTGCTGAGTAGATATTTTTAACTACAGCAGGAAGAAGCATTGCTAAACCTAAACCATGTGATAAATCTGGTTTTACTGCACTCAAAGGATGTTCTAAAGCGTGAGTATAATGTAATAAACCATTATCGAAGCATACGCCGCCGAGCATTGCGGCATAAGCTAGATAATACCTGGCTTCTAAATCTTCTGCATTCTCAATCGCTTTTGGTAAATACTTAGCAACAAGGGTTATAACTTCTCTAGCCAAAGTTACCGCGTATGGGGAAGTTACTGTAGAAGTAGAAGCTTCTACAACGTGGTTTACAGCGTCAATTGAAACATAACGTGTCTGCTTTGGTGATAATTTTACCATTAAAGCTGGGTCATCGATTGCATATGTCGGATAAATACAATCATAAGCAATTGCAGGTTTATACTCTTTTTCCGGAATTGTTACAACCGCAAATCTGTTCGTTTCGGTTCCTGTTCCGTGAGTTAAGTTAATTGCAACAATCGGAGCTGCTTCTTCTGGAGTAAAATTAAATTCATAAATATCATTTGCTGTCTTATCCGGATATTTCATAAGAATTGCAACAGATTTTCCTGCATCGGTTGGAGAGCCGCCGCCGATTGCAATAACTGCTTTTGCGTTGAACTCTTTTGCGATTTTAGCAGCTTCATTGACTGCTGTTGTTGTCGGGTTTGGAGTGACTTTGTCATAGTTAACGTATTCTATTGAGTTTGCTTTAAGCGCTTTTTCTACAACATCCCATGCTCCGGTTGCCTTATAAGCATTTCTTCCGCTCATAACAATAACCTTATCTAACCCTTTTGTTTTAAAATCTTTAGCAATATCATTGATTTTATTTATTGCACCGCATCCAAAATATACTGCGGTTCTGGTTCTGATTTCACGAACTTCATGAATATCAATATCTTTTTCCCACATGGCATTCTCCTTTCTTTAAACACTACATAATAATTATAGCTGATTAACTATAAATGTAAAGTTTTGTAAATTAATATTAAGAAATTTGAAATGTTAAATTTAAAATTTTATAAATAGACTTTTTTAGATTAAGATTAGGCAAAGATGAGTATTATAAGCTCTTTCAAGATATTCATACGAATAGTTAAAGCTTTAAATAAGGATTTTTGTGTTTCTCAAATAGCAAAAATAAGTATTTTAAATAAAAACTTGTCCCAAACACTTGCAAAAATCTGAACAATGTGTATAATGAGATTTGTAAGTTGTGTGTATGGCACACAAAGAGTTAGAGTGTATAGGAGATTTATTATGAACAAAGAAGAATTGGTCAAAGAAATTTCAAAGAAGACAAAGCTTTCACAAAAAACATCATCCGATGTATTAACAGCTACTTTAGAAATTATCCAAAAAACTGTTGCTAAAGGTAAAAAAGTTACTTTAGTAGGCTTTGGAACTTGGGAAGCTCGTAAAAGAGCAGCAAGGACTGGTAGAAACCCTCAAACTGGTAAAGCAATTAAAATTGCTGCTAAAACAGTTCCGGCTTTTTCTGCTGGTAAAAGCTTTAAAGAACTTGTAAAGTAGTATAGAAGCTGTTTTATTAAGAACCGTTATCTATTATAGATAACGGTTTTTTTGTATAAATTTATTAATAGCAATAATTATTTTTACAGGTTTTTTACTAATATGCAAATCCAGGCTATAATTTTTTTTTAGTGCTATAAAATATAATTACAATTCTTGAAAGTTTAAGAATATTTAAACAATCTACTATTTAAGATAAAATATTAATGTAACAAATTTATTGATTTTAAAAATGTAACGTTTTATAATTCAAATATCACAAATCAAAGAAGAGAGTAGGAGTATTTTTATGAAAATATTATTTGCCGCAGCAGAAGTTTCACCATTCTCAAAAGCTGGTGGGCTATCGGATGTTATGGGGAGTCTTCCAAAAGCTATTGAAAAAGAAGCTGAAATTGCAATTTTTACTCCGCTGCACGGATGTATTGATTATAATAAGTGGGGGCTGAAAGAACTCGAGAATTCAGAAATGTGGATAACTTTCGGCTCGAGCCCGCAAAAATTTAAGCTCCATATGACAAAACTTCCGGGTACAAACATAAATGTATTTTTTGTCCAAAACGACTGGTATTTTTCCTGTTTTCAAGAGGTTTACCCCAAATGGCTTGATCCGAGATACGAACATGAAAGATATATTGCGTTTTCGCTTGCAACGCTCGAGTATGCAAAACAATTGAACTTTAGAGCCGACATAATCCACTCGAATGACTGGCATACTGCAATGATTCCTCTGTATATTAAAGCGAATTACAAGTTTGATGAGTTCTGGTCAAAAACAAAGAATGTTTTTGAAATACATAACCTCGCTTATCAAGGTGTCTGGTTTGAGGATATTCTTGATTTTGCAAATATGAGAAAAGATATCGTATTTAATGAATGGGGCTGCGAACACTATGGACGCGTTAACTGGATGAAAGGTGCCATTAATTATTCAGACAAAATCGTAGCCGTATCTCCTACGTATGCAAGAGAAATCCTGACAGGTGAATACGGCGAAGGTATGGACTACACACTTAGAGGGCATACCGATAAACTCGTCGGAATTGTTAACGGAATAGATTATGACGTATTTAACCCAAAAACCGACAAAACGTTAGTTAAAAACTATGATATTAATTCTATTGAAAACAAAGAAGAAAATAAAAAGGAAGTTCTTGAATATTTCGGGCTTAAATACAGGCAGGAAAGGCCTCTGATTGCTTTAATTTCAAGACTTGTAAACCAAAAAGGGCTCGATTTAATCAGACAGGTTGAAAATGATTTAAGAAACCTTGAAGCTGATTTTATTTTCTTGGGTTCCGGCGATAAATCGTATGAAAATTTGTTTATCTGGCTTTCGAATAACACTTCAAATATAAGGGCTTATGTAGGCTATAGAGGTGATTTAGCAAATCTTATATATGCGGGAAGCGATTTCTTCCTAATGCCTTCAAAATTTGAACCGTGCGGACTTTCGCAGCTAATTGCCATGCACTTTGGCTCCCTGCCGATTGTAAGAGCGACAGGAGGCTTAGAAGATACGGTTACAGGCTATCCGCTTGATAACTCTACAGGATTTAAGTTCTGGGGTTATGACGGATGGGCTATGAAAGATGCTATTTTAACCGCTATGTATGTTTATAAAGATAAATATACCTTAAATGCAATGCGAAAAAGTGCTATGCAGGCGGATTTCAGCTGGAAGGAAAGCGCTAAAAAATATATGGAAATGTACAGAACTTTAGTATGAATAAAGGGTTTTGCTTAAATTAATAACTCAATACATATTGTGGTGCTACGCACGTAGACATACGGTCGACAGGCATTTTGTCTAAAGACTACCGGATAA
>CALUVK010000061.1 GCA_944324205.1 Candidatus Gastranaerophilales bacterium
TTTTTAGTAAATCCAGGGTCAAGTGTAACACTCTGACCATCAGGGCTTGCACCTTTTGCAATTGTATTTTCCACATCAGGAGCAAGAGTAATCACATAAAGTTCACCGGTATCAGCAAGATTTTGTTTGCAAATATTTCTTGATAAAGCCTGTCGAACATGCTCGGTTAAGAAATTCGGATTTTTATTAATTTTAGCCTGCAAGCTTATAGTCTCTAATATAGTTTTCAAATCTCTTACCGCAACTCCTTCTTTAAGAAGATTTTGCATAACTATCTGGACATCTCCTACGGTAATATCTTTCATAATATCATTTACATAATCTTCAGAAACTTCTTTTTTAAGATTATCAATAAGCTGCTGCACATCGTATCTGGAAAGGATTTCAGAAGCACACTTCTTAATAACTTCCGTAATGTGTGTAGAAATTACGGCTGATGCTGAAACAACCGTATAACCGGACATTTCAGCCATATCTTTGTCTTTAGCTTCTATCCATAGAGCCGGAAGGCCGAATGCGGGCTCAATTGCGTGAATACCGTTAATTGCAAGATTGCCGACAGGATCACCCGCGCACATAGCTAGATATCTTTCGGGGTAAACTTCCCCTGATTCTAATGCCACGCCTTTAAGCTTAATCTGATAGGAATTCGGCGAGAGCTGCAAGTTATCTCTAACTCTGATTGAAGGCAAAATTATACCTAAATCAAGAGCTGTCTGTCTCCTTATTTGCGCAATACGTTCAAGCAAATCCCCGCCCATCTCAACATTAAGCAGTTGCACAAGCCTATACCCGACTTCAATTTCAATTGTATCAACATTAAGAAGTTCCATAACACTTTCTCTTGTTGCTTTTGCCCGTTTTTCACGCTTCCCGAGTTTTTCTTTTTGCTCTTGCTCAATTTTCTGTGCTTCCTGAGTAAGCTGAGCTTCTTTCTTGGTTTTAATCTTAAAATATGCCATACCGCCTGTAATTGCAGCAATTGTAAGAAATGGAATTGTCGGCATACCAGGAACAATACCCATGAATCCAATAAGCCCCGCAACAACACCAAGAACTCGAGGATCAGAGAACATTTCTTTCTTAATATCCTGTGATAATGATTCATCTTTTCCGGTTGCTCTCGATACAATTAAACCTGTTGCTGTGGAAATCAAAAGAGCTGGAATTTGTGATACAAGGCCATCACCTACTGTTAATATAGTATAAGTAGAAAGAGCCGTTTGCACATTCATATGAAGCTGAACAACGCCTATTATCAAGCCTCCGACAATGTTGATTATAGTAATAACAATACCGGCAGTTGCATCACCCTTAACAAACTTGGAAGCACCGTCCATTGTGCCGTAGAAATCTGTTTCACGTTCAAGTTTGCGGCGTCTCTCTTTTGCCTGATCTTCATTTATCAAGCCTGAATTTAAGTCGGCGTCAATACTCAATTGTTTACCCGGCATTTTATCCAATGTAAACCTTGCTGATACTTCTGCAACACGGGTTGCACCGCCTGTAATTACCATAAAATTAATAAGTACTAAGATACAAAATATAACAGCACCGACTACGTAGTTACCGCCGACAACAAATTCTCCGAAAGAGTTAATTACGTTTCCGGCTTCTCCGTAGAGAAGAATAAGTCTTGTAGAGCTTACGTTCAAGCCTAATCTAAAAAGGGTCGCTATCAATAGTACTGTTGGAAAGGATGAATAATCAAGGGGCTCTTGAGTGTATAAACAAACAAGAAGAATTACAACCGCAAGGGAAATGTTTATTGTAAGGAGAAGATCTAAAAGAGGCGCCGGAATTGGAATTACCATCATGCAGACAATTACGACCAAGCCAATTGCAAGGACGATATCGTTATTGCTAAGTAGTTTTGATAACTTGCCTAATTCCATCCGATTATTTAACCTTATTTAAGGCATTCCTCTCCAATGTTAATATTTTAACATCAGTTTAGTTATTATGGCAAGAATATTAAGATATTTTATCTTCTACCGGTATTAATATTAATAATTTCAGACACCCAGGGAAAATAACTATACTTTCCCATACCAGCTGTGATTGCCAGATAAAGGATAATCGCAGTTGTTATGGCCTGAACAGCAGAAAGCCCGTACAAAAACGGAATTGGCATATTTATAAAATACGGAATTGCATTGATTATTGGAATTCTATAAAGAATTACATATATTAGCTCTGCAAATGTTGCGAGGAGAAAATATGCTATTGATAAAAAAATTGACTGTAATATGTGATAAAGCAAAAATTGCGTAACATGTTTCTTCATCAATGCTGCAATTATAAGCCATACAAACCCCGCACCACCAGCCGTAAGATATGACGCTGCTGATACAATTCTCTCGATTGGATATATTTGTCTAGATGGCTGCAACGATATCATCCTTTCTGTATTCTTCTAAAAAGTCTTCTAACACTTGGATAAATACAAGCTTATATTCATCATTTTCGGGCCGCATATTAACAGCTGCACGATATGAGTATATAGAACGTTCTACCTCATTATTCATATAATATACATTTGCAATAAGAACAAATATACTCGGATCGAGCTTATTAATTTTGAGAGCTTCCTTATACTGGCTTTCAGCTTCTTTATATTTTTTAAGATTAGAATATAAATTACCTAACAAAATATAACCATTTACTTCTTTCGGGTTAAGCTCTATAGCTTTTTTATACAACTCCACCGCATCCTCGTAATCCTTGAAATCAGATTTTGCAATTGCATAACAAATATAAGCTTTATAATTATCTCCCGGAAGAGTCAACGCTTTTTCAAAATAATCATAACACTTCTCTCTGTCTTTATTTACAGAAAGCGTGTTTGCTATACACAAAGCCACTGTTTTGTTTTCCGGCGCCAATTCAAAAACTTTATAATAATATTCTAACGCCTTTTTATAATCAAATAATTTAAAGCATACATTACCAAGATCTACTAATGCTGTTAAATTATTAGGATCTAAAGACAATGATTTTTCATAATATGCTCTTGCTTCAACATAATCTTCGAAATCATGATATAATAAAGCAATGGCATTATAAACTTCCGGATCCTGCGAATTAAAATCCAATGTTCTGCTATAATAATGCAAAGCCTTCGGGAAATTTTTCATCTCCGCATATGTATTTGCAAGATTATAATAAACCAGATAATTACTCGGATTTACAAGCATTGCCTGATTAAAATATTTTAACGCTTTTCTATATTCTTTTGAATAAAACCATATACTGCCTAAATTAAGCAATGTCTGCATATCTTTAGGATCAATCTCCAGCAAACTCTCATATACTGAAATAACTTTTTCATACTGGTTATTCATCGCATAATATTTTGCAAGTTCATGATAATGTTCTGTATTATTTGGCTCTAATGCCATCTTTAAAACAGTCTTTTCTATAGCTTTTTCAATTTCTTTCTTATCCATTTTCCTTAACTTTCAATTTTTCATATTCTGAATATTCAACAGATTCTTTCAACCAAGTTTCCTGAGGTATAGAAAAAGCATGGTTCCAGAATTTTTCTATTGCATAAGTATCTCTCTCATCTTGATGTAAAATATGAACAACTACATCGCCATAATCTATCAAATTCCAGCGATTTTTCATATCATTTTCTCTTCCAATAGGCAAACGACCAAACGTTGTCTTTACTTTATCCGCAAGATTTTCTGTCAGAGCTTTTACCTGTGTATTCGTTTGTGCAGAGCATATCACAAAATAATCGGCAAAAGACGATACATTACTTATATTAAGAATAGAAATATCTTTTGCTATCTTTTCGTCTAAAAATCTGGCAACTGCACAAGCAAATTTGTAAGATGTAATTTTCTCTGTCATTCAAAACTCCATTTATAACATATTAATTCTTTTCAAATGCCTTCCGCCTTCAAATTCTGTCTTAAGCCAAATATCTACAATATCCAGCGCCAAACCGACACCTGTAATTCTTTCTCCAAGGCACAAAATATTAGAATCATTATGCATCCTTGTCATTCTTGCAGTGAATGTATCTGTACAGTGAGAAGCTCTTATTCCATTATAACGATTTGCAGCGATTGACATTCCTATTCCAGTACCACAAACAAGAATACCTTTCTTTTCGGTTTCTAAAACCTCATTCGCGACTTCTTTTGCTATTACAGGATAATCACAAGATTCTTCAGTATAACAGCCCATATCCTGAATACTGTAACCCAATTCATTTAAATGCTTTATAATCTCATTTTTAAGCTTAAAACCGCCGTGGTCTGAACCTATAAAGATGTCTGTAGTCATAAAATTCTCTTTTCTTGTTACAATTGTAACATTTTTGCAATAATTTATCAATAATTTCTCTGTTTTTTATTTAATATATATATGCTGAAGTGTATCAATGGTTTTAATAATTTTACGATAAATTTTCGCGGTCCAATATCAGATAAAGATATTGATAGTTTTGAACATGCAAAACAGTATTTTAGTGATTGTTATTTAATGTCCACATTAGAAACACTTTCACATACTCCAAACGGAAGAAAAATCTTAAAAGAACAAATTCAGTATGATAATGGAAACCCTAACTTAATAAATTGTTACTTATATAAATCAAACGGTGAAAGAGAAAAATACTCAATTCCAGCTGAACAAACTCTTAAGGGATATGAAAAATTATATGCAGCCCAGGATAATAAAATTATAAGAAGTATGGATATCTCAGTCGCAGAATATGAAAAAAAATATCAGGCGAAACCTTTAATATGCAGAATTACTGATAATTTTAAGACATATGCTTTTGAAAATAATCTTCCATCACATTTTATGAAAGTTTTTACAGGAGTTGAGCCGAGAGTTATAGCAGAAAAAGATTTTAATTTAGACCTAAATGGATATAGAAACGAAGTCTTGAAGCTTTTTGAACAAATGGAAAAAGAAAAAAACTATAGTTTTGTAATAGGAACAGGTATGAAAATGCTAGATGGAAGAACCTGGCATGTTTATATTATTGAAGATGTAGATTTAAAGAATAATACAATCACGGTTAAAGAAAAACGGGCCAATAAACCACGTGTTATGAGTATTGATACAGCACTAAACACATTTAAATATATCGCCGGCTATTTCAACAGTGATTTGACAAAAACTAATAATTAATTCTATGCTTTATTATTTTAAACCAGCACTTCCTGTTTTTTAAACTGCATTTCATAAAGCGCCTTATATTGCCCGTTTGGAATTGCCATTAATTCTTCATGATTTCCTAATTCAACAAGTTCACCTTCATTAATAACAGCAATTCTGTCAGCATTTTTTATTGTAGAAAGCCTGTGTGCAATTACAAAAACCGTTTTGTTTTTAATTAAATTGTCCAAAGCTTTTTGAACAATGGCTTCCGACTTATTATCCAGAGCAGAAGTCGCTTCATCTAAAATTACAATTGGTGCTTTTTTTATCATTGCGCGAGCTATTGCAACGCGTTGTCTCTGTCCGCCTGACAATGTTAAACCTCTTTCGCCCAGCATTGTATCCAGACCTTCGGGAAGTTCTGCAATCATTTCCTGAAGATGTGCTGATTCTATAGCCAATTCAAGTTCTTCGCTGGTTGCATTAGGATTACCCATCATTATATTTTCTCTTATTGTACCTGAGAATAAAAAGTTATCCTGGAATACCATTGCAATATTTGCTCTCAGTGATTTTACTGTTATATCACGAATATCTATGCCATCGAATGATATAGAACCTGATTTTATATCATAAAAACGGGGCAATAAATTGACAAGCGTAGACTTACCTCCACCTGAATTTCCGACAATAGCCAATGTTTCATCCTTTTTAATCGTTAAATTTAAATTTTTTAAAACCGGCTGATTCAAAACATATTCAAAGCATACATTTTTGAATTCAATCCTATCATTAAGCCCTTGCATTTCTATAGCGTTTTCAGAATCTTTTATTTCAGGTTTTAAATCAAACAATTCAAACACCCTGCCCATAGCAACAAAAATATTCTGTATACCGGTGAGTGTATTCCCTAAAGTTTTAACAGGTTTGTATAAAAGCAAAAGGGATGTAACAAATGAAGCAAAACTTCCTGCTGTCATATCACCTGAAGTAATAAGATGCGTACCATAACCAAGAACAACAGCAATTCCGCAAGATGCAATTACATACATTAACGGACTCATCCAGGCAGCACGCTTTGTAAGTGACATATTTACATTAAAAGAATCCCATATTTGGTTTTTAAAATACTGTTCCTGCCTACCTTGCAAGCCATATGCTGTCATAACCTTATTACCGTTATAAGTCTCGTTAATATTTGTTGTAATATTACCACCTATAACCATGTTTTTATTAGATGCAGCCTTGATTCTTTTTCTTATTAAAGCAACAGGAATAAATGCAATACATAAAACAAGAACCCCGATAAAAGCAAGCTTCCAAGAACTATAAAGCATAACCGCAATTAAACCTAACGCGCCAAATAAGCTGGTTGTAATTGTTTTTATCTGATCTACAATACCTGCAGATGCCGTTTGCGGATCGCTCATATACCTTGTAATTATAATACCTGAAGTGTTTTCATCAAAGAACTGCGGATCCATATATATAAGTTTATGAAATAAGTCCATTTTAACATCATTAGTTATTCTCTGAGATGTCCATGCTGAGATATAATCATTCAGATACCGCAAAACACCCTGGAAGCAAGCAAATGCAATAACACCAAAAGGAATAATAAAAGCAAAAACCTGCCATGTCAGAGTAAATTCATGTCCCAAAATATGAAATACCCAGTCTTGCTTTCCTACTACATAATCCATAAAAGGTTTTAGTGCAAAAGCCGTAACACCATCAAGAAGTCCAAGTGGTATTGCAACTAAAAAACCGCAGATTATTCTAAACATATAAGGTTTTATATAAGGCCAAATCCTTGACAATAACCAACCATACTTGAATGAATTCTGCGCTGTAGTTGTACTTAATTTCATATTTATAATTCCCTTTATTATGTCCCTCTTTTATTATATTATACCCGAACCAAAATATAAGGTCATTAATTTCAAATAAAATTTACCATTACTAACAGAACTTTTAATAAAAATTTCTTTATGATATCATAAATTCAATAATTAAGGGGAGAAAGAGAAAATGAACACTGCCGAATATTTAATAAAATGTTTAGAAGAACTTGGAATAAATGATTTTTTCGGGCTTCCCGGAGATTATAATTTTAATCTTTTATATGCCGTAGAAAATAACCCGAATACACGCTGGATAGGGTGCACAAACGAATTGAATGCCGGTTATGCGGCAGACGGCTATGCCCGTTTAAGAGGGTATGGCGCTATAATAACAACTTATGGCGTAGGGGAATTAAGCGCCATAAATGCAATTGCCGGAAGCATGGCTGAAAATGTGCCGGTCGTAAGTATTGTGGGCGTACCTGCTACAAAATGTATCAATAATAAAACCTGCGTGCACCATAACTTTCAGGATGTAAATTATTACGCCTGCTATGAGGCGCATAAACCGGTTACGGCAGCGGCGGCTTATCTTACAAGAGATAATGCAAAAATTGAAATTGACAGGGTTCTGAAAGTTCTTGTTAAAGAAAAGAAACCCGTTTATATTGCAATACCTCTTGATATAGCAAAAATGGAAATCTCCGATAAAAAGGTTTCATACGACTGGACAAGCGATGAGGAAACCTTAAAACTTGTATCCTCTAAGATTGCCGCAAAGATTAATAATTCTAAAAAGCCTGTAATTTTAGGCGATGTTCTTGTAAAACGCTTTGACTCACGGATAGAATATAAAGAATTTGTTTCAAAAAGCGGAATTCCGGTAACAAATTTCCTTATGGGAACAAACCTTATTGATATGGATTACGAAAAATATCTCGGCGGATATTATGCAAAATTTGAAAATCCGGCTGCACAAAAGGCTGTAGATGAGACTGATTGTTTAATTGCAGTAGGGCCTGTTTACACAGATTTAAATGCCTTCGGGTTTAACCTCCCGTATAAAATAAATGACCATATCGCAATTTATGGAACTTATACTTATGTTGAAGGCGAACGCTATAATAATGTCAAAATGTCAGATGTTCTAGAAGCAGTTACCAAACTTATTGATAAAAAAGATATTGATATAGAAAAGCCGCAAATCGGTTATGAGCATCAAGCCGGCG